>JAOTYQ010000085.1 GCA_029861725.1 Acidimicrobiia bacterium
CTCGTCGGACCCGCAGATCGTGGCGGTTGGTACGGGCCCCATCCCATGATACGCGACCTGCTTCGATCGCAACTGCAGGCAGGAGGGGCGGCCAGGGAGCGGGCTCTCGAACTCCGAGCCGGTAGATGGCATCGCGACCAGGGCAACACCTCCAGAGCAGTCGAGCACCTCGTCGCCGCCAGGGCTTACGACGAAGCACTGGGACACATCGGGGACGTGGCCCTGCACTACTGGGCCGCAGGTCGCGCCGAGACCGTCCACCGTTGGTTCGGTTTGCTACCGGTCGACGAGCTCGAGCGGCGTCCCGATGCGTGCTCCAACCTGGCCTACGTACTGGTCGCCATGGGTCGATTCGAAGAAGCCGAGGGCTGGCTCCTTCAAGCCGAGCGAGGCGCCGAGACGGCCTTGGAACGGCTCGGAGCGCTCAACGTTCGCCTCTACTTGGCACGGGGCCGGGGAGACATCGAAGCAGTACTGAGACAACTCTCCGCATTCGATGCGCTCGCTGAAACGGTGGACGAGCCCGATCTCGTCGAGGTGATCCGAGAGATCGGGGCCGACCATGTCCTTCTCGAGGCGGATGCCTATGAGTACCTCGGTGATGACCAGCGCAGTCGAGCTCGATGGGCCGACTTCGACCCCGAGAACTGTCCTTGGCCCGAATTGGTGCTTGCACACGAGCACGTGTCGGCCCGGTACGCGGCCGATGACGGCGATCTCGACCGAGCCAGAGCACTGGCTCAGAGAGCGTTGAACCGTTCGAGGGACAGTGAGGTCGAACTCTTCCATCTGTCAGCCCATTCAGAGATGGCGCTGGCCCGAATCGCGTGGTGCCAGGGACACCTCGCCGAAGCCGAAGCCACCTTGCAGGGAGCCGCTCGCCTCGACCGCGGCGAGGCCAACCTGCTGCGGAGCAACCGAGGGGCGCGGCTGGCCGAGGTCCTCGCCAGCGGCGGTCAGCATGACCGGTCGCAGGAGCTGCTCGATGGGGTCTGCTACGACAACAGCGGCAACCTCAACCCGACCGTTCTCCGCAGTTGGGTCGCAGGATGGGGTCTGTGGATCTCGGCCGTCCACCAACGGACAGCTGAGGCCGAGTACTGGCTGGAGATCGTGGCGCGGCTGGGAGGAATGAGACGACTGCCGAGAGCAGTGTCAGCTCGAGCGGCATTGGTGAGCAGGCAACCGCAGATGGTCATCGACCAGTTTGGCGCAGACGGCTCCCTCCTGCCATCACAGCCGCTGCCTCGGCTTCGATGCGGCCTCGTGCTGGAGCAAGCGTTGCGCCTGCAGGGGGAATCAGCGAAGGCTCTGGCCATCGCCCGTGACCTCCTGGCCACTGCACGGCGACACGACATCGTGCAACCACTGATCGACGAGCCAATGATGGTGCATCAGTACTGCGCCGCCACGGCCGACCCTGCGCCCGCTGATCTCATCGAGCGAATCCTTGCCGCGCTTGGAGTCGATTCGGGACCCGAGCTGGTTGGGCAGGCCGGCAAGCCCTTAGCCGCGATGACCAACCGAGAGCTCGACGTACTTCGGTACCTCCCGACCCGGATGACCAATCGAGAGATCGCCGCCGAGCTCGACGTCTCACCCAATACGGTCAAGACCCACCTCCGCAACATCTATCGCAAGGTGGAAGCGTCGTCGCGAGACGAGGCACTCGATCGCTATCGCGAGCTCGGGCTGATTTGATTCAAGTCCTCAGGTCGAGGTCGAGCGGCGCGGCGTATCCCACCTCGGGAACGAAGACGACGGCGAGGAATGACACGAGCAGCTCGATACTCGCTAGCGATGCCGTCGGTCACCCCGATTCGGCCATGCCGTCTTGGTTCTCGGGAGTGAGGTCGGAAAGATCGCGGTCTACTTCTTGGCCCTCCGGCGTGAGGTCCGAGAAATCACGATCGTCGGTGTTGCCGCAGGCGGTCACAAGCAGGAGCGCTGAGGTCAGCACCGCGACCACGGCGCATCGGGTACCGGCTGAGATGTTCACCACTGGCGTCTCCTTCGTGAGACAGCGATCGTCACTCGACGTGGAGTCCTGACTTCAGCACAACGCCTCACTGGACCCAACCCGACCGCGGCGATCGCGTCATTGTCGCCTTCACGTTCCTCGTATTGAAGCGTCGGCAGGCATTTCACCCGGGTGACGAGGCGACAGCGGTTATGACGTCGTCTTCCCAGGCGCCTGGATCAACCCACCTTGGCAAGGCACTCAGCAGGGTTCGAGGAGGTGCTGGACAGGAGTAGCGACCGCCAGCCGTTGGTCAGGCTACGGCAAGCCGCTCAACCGGCTGACCCGTCACCTCCGCGATCAGCTCGTAGTCTTTGTCCACGTGCAACACCGTCAACTGCGCCACTTCAGCCGTGGCCGCGATGAGCAGATCCGGGATCGATGGCGCCCGGTGCTGACCCAAATCGGCGAGCGCAATCTGGACGGCTAGCGCACGATCCTCGGTCACCGGTGTCAGATACTCGACCGGCATCGACGCCAACGGAGGAACCCTGAGACCGGAGCGGAGGTCGTCGCCCGAACGGGCCGAGAACCCGACTTCGAGACGCGTGACCGTCGTGATGCGCACCAGCCCCCGCTGGATCCGCACCGCCCACTCATCCACTTCCGGACTCTGGGCCAGACGCACCAGAGCCGACTTGTCGATCAGCCACGAGGTCACGACCAGGCTCGACCCATGATGTCGGAATCCCCAAGATCAGCAAAGGTCTGCGCGAAACGGCTCAGGTCCTCGACGCTCACCTTCGCAGACCCCTCGCTGCCCTCACGGGCCAAAGCCCTGCGGAGATACTCGGAGCGCGACAAACCCACTCGGGCCGCTTTGGCATCGATTGCAGCCACAACATCGTCAGGAACATCTCGGATCAGGATGTCGGTCACTACCACCTCCGTGCTATCTGACGATATCAGCACACCGTCTGGACAGACAAGGGCGAGCATCTGACGGCTACAGGTGGTGTACAACCGGATCGGTCCCTCTCGAAGGAGAGCACGACGGTGTGGTAGCGAGTCTCGGCGTCCTGGACCAACTCCCGCAAGCAGTCCTCGAGCGCGTCGGCGCTGGCGAAGAACAACCCGGCGTCGAAGCGCATCACCAGCATGCCCGGATAGGTCTCACTGTCGGGATACTCCTCGACGCTGTGGAAGACCTGGGTCCCGGTCTGCCGGCCGAGCACCGGCATCTTGGGCGTGGAGTTGATGTAGACGAGCCACCCCAGCGACAGTATGACCCCGATGATCACGCCCGAGAGCACGCCGGCGCTCAGCACACCCAGGATGGCGGCGACCGAGATCCAGAAGTCGGCCCGGGCGACACGCCACAACCGGCTCAGCTCGGCGACATCCATCATGCCGAAGACGACGGCGTCGATGATCAGCGCGTCGATGTCGATTCGGTAGCCGTGCTTCGCCGCGAACGCCCGGGCACCGACCTGCGGGGCGCGGTGGAAGCATTCGACGAGGCGGTGTCAC
Source organism: Acidimicrobiia bacterium (assembly GCA_029861725.1). Lineage (GTDB taxonomy): Bacteria > Actinomycetota > Acidimicrobiia > Acidimicrobiales > SZUA-35 > CADEDH01. Next base: position 3,491 of record JAOTYQ010000085.1, read on the forward strand.
AGCTGGTGTCGGAAGAGGAATGGAATGCCGCCGGCGCCGAAGGGGCGCGGTCACCCTTCGAGCTCCCGCGTCGGCACCACGATGTCTGGCTCAGGACCGACACCGCGTCGCCAGCGGGAGTGTAACGGTGCCATCACGAACCGGCCGGTACGGCATCGATCGTGGTCTGCCGCCGCTTCGCGAGCACGCCGATGATCTCGGCGGCGAACAGCAGGATCTGGGCCACGTAGTAGATGAAGACGAGCCCGACCAGGATCGCACTAGCAGCACCAGCGACACTACCGCTGCCGACGAAGCGCAGGTACAACCCGTAGCCCCACGACAACACTGCGAGCGCCAGCGAGGCCATGACCGTGCCCGGCCACACTGCGCTCCACCGAGGGCGTTTCGCTCTCGGCGTGTAACGGTAGAGCAGTCCGAGGGCGACGACGGCCACCAACGTCGGCAACAGGGTCCCGGCGATACGAACGAGAACATCGAGCAAGGCCGGGCTCAGCTGTTGCGCGACGAAGGCCAGCAGCTGCTCCGACACGATGATCGTCGCCAGGAGAACACCGGCCGCGATCGGCACTAGCGCGCCGAAGGCCCGTCGCTGGAGGGAGGTGGTCAGACTGGAGTCGTAGGGCACATCCCAGATCACCTCTAGGGTGTCTCGCCACGCAACGAACAGCGCTGACGCCGAGTACAGCACCGCCCCCAAGCTGATCAGCACGAAGCCTGACGTGTCGGTACTCTCGCGCAACCCCGAGACTGCGTCTTCGATCTGTCTTGCGGCGGCGATACCCAGGACGTCATCGAGCCGATCCACCAACCGGCCCTCCGTGGCCTCCTGGCCGACGATTGCGCCGGCGATGGCCAGAGCCAGAAATATCGTCGGGACCAAGGCGAACACCGAGTAGTAGGCCAATCCGGCGCTGAGCCGCTTGGCTCGGTCGGCTTGGAACGCCCGTCGTCCGTCTAGCAATACCTCGAAGGCGGCGGCGGCAACACGCCCTGTGTTCTCCAACCGGACCTTCTTGTCCACCTTCCATCCCTAGCAGAGTCGGCAGAGCGGCGCCGGAGGACGCTCTCGTCCAAGCCCCGTCGACCACGTCCCAATCTCGATCCTGGACGCACCCGATGCCGATGGCATCTTGATCACCTCGAACGGTACGACCCAACGATGCCGAATCCGGCTAGCCGCTGGCCGATCAGCTCGAGCGAGCAGACGCCGTCGACGCCTTCGCCCGATGCGTACTTCCTCGAGATCGACGATGGTGTCGACGCCTATCGGGACGGCGAGTTCGGAGGCAGTCGAACGGACGATACAGCGTGACCTAGCCCGGCGCGAGAGCCACGCTGACACTGTGCTCGTGCTAGTGCTCAGCTACGGTCGCCCTCGCCGGCGTCATGCTGATCGCCGTCCGCGCTCCGCACCAGCGCCTCGGTGTCGTCGAAGAATCCCGACCGCTGCAGCTCGTGGTACAGGTTGATGCCTATCGAGGTCAGCGGTGCGGCGAGGACCAGGCCGAGCACGCCGGCGACGGCGCCACCGGCCACGGTGGACAGCAGCACGATGATCGGATGAAGCTGGAGTGACGCGCCCAGGAACCGGGGCTCGAGCACGTTCTCCAGGACGATGTTGGTGAACAGCACGACCGCCAGCGCTCCCACCGCGAGACCGAGCCCGCCGTCTGACAATGCCATGAGCACGGCGAATCCCCCACCGATGAACGCGCCCAGGAACGGGATGTAGGCGCCGATGACGTTCACGACCCCGATGGATCCAGCCAGCGGCACGTCCATGAGCGCGAGCGCGACCGCGATGAACAGCCCCTGGGCCAAGGCGAGCACGGTCTTGCCCCGAAAGTAGGCGCGAATGCTGGAACCGGCCTGGGCGAAGATCCGCCGGTTCTGGGCTGCCCTCTCGGGGTCCCGACTCGAGACCAGCTGTCGGGTCAGCTCCTGACCGTCCTTGAGCAAGTAGTACAGCAAGACCGTGCCGAGCACGATGCCGGACACCGCCGCCGCCGCCGAGTCCAGCACGGTGCCGATCTGCGACCCGAATCCGTCCCGGAGCGTCGAGCCTGACGCGTCCCCACTAGCCCGGAGCCGATCCACGAGGTCGGCTGCGTTCGATTGCTCGATCAGGTCGTTCACCTCTCGCTGTGCCTGGTCGAACCGCTCGGTCAGCTCGTCTGTCTGATCGGCCACACCGACGATCACGATTGCGATCGAACCCCAGATCAAGACCGCCGTGACCGCGATCATGGCCAATGCCCCGATGCTGCGCGGGACCCTGCGCTCGGCCATCCACCCGACCGCTGGTTCGAACACGATGGCGAACACCCCGGCCAACAACAGGGGGACGACGAGCTCACGCAGGGCCGCAAGGCCGAGGACGATCACCGCCGCGCCACCGACTACGCCGAGAAACGCCCAGCCGTAGCGCGCGAGCTGTTCGAACCACGGCGGCAATGCTCGCCCCGGCGTTTGTCGATCGGGAGGGCTGGTGTCAGCGGTCGCGCTCATGGGTGTCCGACCTGCATGTGCTTCCTCCTGGCTCCGCGCGACGCAGAGGCTCCGTCCGATCATGCATCAGCGCCTCGACCACCATCTGAGCCAGTGCCCGGTTCACCCGGGTGAACGGGCCCAGCTTGGAGTTGATCGATCTCTGGTGGTCCGCGGCCCGCAGACACAAGGTGCTCCCGATCGACGGGACCATGGGTCAGCGCTCTCGTCACCCCTGGAGACCCTCGGCGATCGCCTCGCTCCTCCGGTGCGTGGACTTCACCTGGGTGAACATCCTGGCCCGGAGGCGGCGCCCACCGCTCTCGTAGCATGATCGTGAGTGTGGACGCACCCGATCTCGCCGTCTTCCTGTTCGTCCTGGCGCTCCGGCTGTTCGTCCCCCTCGGAATCCTGCGCTACCCACTCCCGGCGATCTTGGCCTCGCTCGTCATCGACGCCGCTGACCAGACCATCTTCCAGAGGATGACCGACATCGACCTGGAGGAGCTCAACTACCAGGGGTACGACAAAGCGCTCGACATCTACTACCTCACCATCGCCTACATCGCCACGTTCCGGAACTGGAAGTCGGGAACGGCCATTGCCGTCGCCGCCGCCCTCTGGTACTACCGGCTGGTGGGGGTGGCGCTGTTCGAGCTGACCGAATGGCGGCCGTTGCTGATCATCTTCCCCAACACCTTCGAGTACTTCTTCATCTTCATGGCCGTCGTCCGACTCCGCTGGGATACCGATCGGCTGTCGAACCGCCAGATCATCGGTGCTGCGGCCGCGATCTGGATCTTCATCAAGTTGCCCCAGGAGTACTGGATCCACATCGCCCAGCTCGACACCACCGACGTGATGAAGGAGCAGCTGTTCGGGGTTGAAGCGACGGACTCGTGGGGTACGGCGTTCAGCAACCGGCCCCTTGTCCTGGTCGTACTGGTGGTCGCCGTCGTTGGCCTGTTCGCCCTCCTGGCCCAGTTCTGGAGTCGACTGCCGCCGGCCGATCACCCGCTCACGTTCGACGCCGACCGGCTACCCGGCCCAGAGCCTGTCGACCCTCTGCTCCCTCGCCGCTGGAACGAAGGGCTGGGCGAGAAGCTCGTGCTCACGACGCTGGTCACGGTCATCTTCGCCAACGCACTCGGGGACACGCCGGCTACGACTCTCGAGATCGCGGTCGGGGTCGGCTTGGTCGTTTCGGGGAATGCGCTGCTGACGCAGTTCGTCCGCCGGTTCGACGCGGCGTGGTCGACGACCCTGCGGGCATTCGCCACGACATTGCTGGTGAACGTTGCGATCCTGATCGCATACCGGATCGTGGCCCCGTCCGACGATGAGGACCCGTTCTATGCCACTGCGTTCTTCCTCCTCCTGCTGTCGCTCATCATTGCTCTGTTCGACCGATACCGACCGCCGAAGCCTTACGCCGAGACCGAGATCGTGACCTCGACCGTGACCTCGACCGTGACCCTGGCGTGAAGGTCGTGACCTGGAACATCCAGTTCGGTCGCGAGATCGAGCAGGCAACACGGGACCTGACCGAGCAAGCGTCGCTGGCCGACACCGACGTCCTCCTCGTGCAGGAGTTGGACGAAGCCGGCGCCCAGATGCTCGCTCGTGCCCTCGGGGGCTACCACTTCGAGTACGTAGCGGCGAGCGTTCATCCCCGCACCGGGCGTCAGTTCGGCAATGCGGTCCTCTCCCCCACCCCGCTTCACGACCGAGAGGTGATCGAGCTGCCGCACAAGGCTCGATTCAGCGGACAACCTCGGGTCGCGCTCAAGGTCGTCGCCTCGATCGATGGCGTCACGACTGCCTTGTGCTCGACCCACACCGAGATCCCGGCCCTCGGTTCGGCGAAGCGACAAGACCAGTTCGCGGCACTGGCCGATGCGGCATCTGCTTGGTCGACCGAACGAGCGATCATCGGCGGCGACTTCAACACTGTGAGCAAGCGCGGAGTCCGTTCGCTCGTCGCCCGATTCGATGAAGCGGGCTTCGCCCACGTGTCGCCTCGTGTGGTCGCGACGGTTCGACGAGCGGGTCGCGGCTTCACCCTCGACCACGTGTTCGCTCGAGGCCTGACGCCGACCGTGTCCGGTGTGGTCCACGACGCCGTGGCTAGCGATCACTCCCCGGTCTGGGTCACGTTGGCGCCCACGTCGGTGACGCCTTCTCGTCGCACCCCGCCAGAACCCGGCTGAGCACACGGGTTGCGCAGTCAGCGCCAGGAGCTCAGGATCACGACGTGATCCAGCCCGTCGCCCCCTCGACGTCGGCTATTGGGTAGACCTTGACCTCACCAGGCATGAGCCATCCGAAGGCCTTCACCGAACGGCTGATCAGCTTGCTGTCGGTCACGATGGCGATGCGGTCGTAGGACGTGAAGGTCTTCATGCCGAGCTTGGCGTCCTCCCAGAGAGCGTCGCCCTCGTAGCCGTCGAATTCCTCACCGAGCACGTACAGCAGGCGGATCTTCTCGTGCCGACTCAGCCGGTCGTCGATCGCCGGAACGAGGACGTCCTCGTAGTCGTCATCCTCGACGTCGCCAATTGCCTTGATCCCCAGGACGTGGTCGGGGAGGTCGGGAAGTAGTTCCAACATCAGGTTCTACTCCTAGTAGTAGCGGCGCGAAGCCCAGCCCTCCGCCCGACCCTCCAGTGGAACGCATCTGCACTCATGCGGATGCGCTCTCGCTTGCGCTGCGGCCGGGGTCGGAGCGAAGGGAACCCAGGTCATGCATGGCGGAGGCCGACCGTCCGTCCAGCTCGATCCGATAGCTGCGGTCCGCAAGATCGAAGAAGGCCTCGAGTCTGTGCCCCCGGTGCGACCAGGCAAGGGCCAGTTGATGGGGGTCGCACGCAAGCAGCTCGAAGTCACCACCGAATAGGTGGCACTCGGCGCTACGCCAACGGAGCAGGCGCAGCGTGTCCTGGACGACAGGACGGGCGAGCGCCGCTCGCCTCCGGTGGTCGTCGTAGTACGGCCGATTGATGTCACGTCCCACACCGGTGCGCCCGATCAGTTCCATATCGTTGTGTTCCGCAAGCAACCCCGCGTAGTAGACCTGCGGGACCCCGGGTACGAGCACTTGGATCATCCGGGCCAGGAGATGCGCCCGGTCATCGCCGCCGAGCGCATCGAACCAGGCGCAGTTCACCTGGTAGAGATCCACGTTCGATGCGGCCGCACCCGTTGCTTGCCGGCTCTGGCCCCGGCTGGCGCTGTGAATCGCTTCGACGAGCCGGTCGATGTCATCGGCCTCGAGGAGGCCCGGCTCACCGTTGGCGGGAGCGACGTCGATGACCCCGATCCCGTCGTGGGTGTCGAGCACCGTCACGCAGTTCGTTGGGCGAACGGTCAGCCATCGTTGCAGCGGACGGGCGTCGCGCTGGTAGATGGCGTGCAACACCAGGGGTGGCAGCGCGAAGTCGTAGATGAGGTCGACTTCCCCCGCAATCTCGATCTGGGTCAGATAGTGGGAGTGGATCTCCACAAGTACCTGCATGCCCCTCTCGTGGCACTCGTCGGCGAGACGGCGGATGAAGTCGAAGGTCTCCGGCAGCATGAAACACCTGGTACCGTGTCGCTTGACCGCGTAGCCCACGGCGTCGAGACGCACGATGTCGACCTTGGCGCCGGCAAAACGGTCGAGTACCTCGAGGAGGTAGCGCCACGCCGCGGGATGGTCGACGTCGATATCGATCTGGTCGGATGTGAACGTCGTCCAGACACGGCGGGAGACCCCCGCCACGTCGTAATCGGTGAAGGGCAGTCCGGGCCGTGGACGGTAGATGCTGTCGAGCTCGGCATCGGTGGGACCACCGGGGAAGACCCGGTCGAGGGTTAGGAACATGCCATCGTGTTCGGAGCGGACGCCGTGCTCGCACCAGTCGATGAACGCAGGCGATCGAGAGGAAACGTGGTTGACGATGAGGTCGGCCATGACGACATGGTTGGCACCGATGTGTGCTGCGTCGTTCCAGTCACCCAGGCGATGGTCGACGGCTGTGTGATCCACCGGATCGAAGCCGGCGTCGGCGCCGTCGATCGGGTCGTAGAACGGGAGCAGATGGACTCCTCCGAATGCCCCTGCCAGCGGACCTTCCAGCAGATCGAGGAGGCCGCCGAAGTCGCCCGCCAGCCGGTCGACGTAGGTGATCAGCTGGGGCTCGAACTGCACGACCACCTCCCCGTCCAATCCTAGCCCCCGAGGCTGCACGGCTGACCGTCGTCTCGCTCCGCAGTGCGGCATTGGCCTTCCATGACCTGTTGCGGACTATCGATGTGGGTTCAGCCGGCTGAGCGAACGTCAACCGCGGCTAGCGATCCTGTGCTGGCACGCCAACGCCGGTTGGCAGCATCTCCCGGAAGAGCGTCTTGTACATCATCCGGTAGATATCGGTGTTGTCGAACCGCTCGGAGAACCGGTCACGGAGCAGCTCGGCGTTCATACCTTGTGCTCTGGTGAGGATCCCGCCGGCGGCGTCCGGAGCGCTCGTCCAGGCGATGGCGAACTGCAACGGATCGGCTCCGATGGTGCCACCACCGAAGCTCCCTAGACCCGACTGATCCTCGTCAGGGAATGGGCGATCGTCGAGCAACGCATCCGGAGCGGCCGTGAACGGGGCCGTGTCCCAGCCCTCGATCCCGTCGACGTTCACGCTGAAGGGGCCCGAGGACGAGAATTGCGGGTTCACCGTTGTCTTGCTCACCAAGCCGCCCGATTCCTCGCACACGCTCCGAGGATTGGGATCCGGCTCGGCCAAACACGTGATCGGGTTGAACGGCGTGTCGAACGACGGGTGGCCCTTGCCCTTGTTACGGTCACTGGCCGCGAACACCGACTGGAACTCCTGAGCCACCCCGATCGCTACCACCCCCGGCCGCTCAGCCCGCTCGGCGGCCCGTAGGTAGCGGCGCATCACATCGGCCTTGCGGTCGTCCTTGGCGAAACGGATCACCGGGATCTCGTTGTCCAACACGAACCGGTCCACCGCTTGTCGGAACCGGGCGCCGATCCGGTTGAACAACGCCGGTGACGGCACCGGGTTCTGTCGATGCTCACACAGGAACGTCACCACCTGACCACCGACCTGGAGATTCGGGACATACCCGTTCAGGTAGATCCGGTCCAGACACTCGACCTCCAGCGCCACATGCCCATCGACCAGATCGTTGACATCAACCGGCTCGGCCATCACAAACCCCCCCAACAGCCGTGACCCACGATGCCGCCAGCCTCACACACCCCGACCGAGCCACGCCCCTCGACGGTCCGAGGCCGGCCTCACTGGGAGACTGCTGATTAGTGCCGCCGAGGGATTCGTCGCTCAGGCGCCGCCCAGTCAAGGACGCAGAGATCAACGTGGGCGAGGGGGCCGGCTGCTGATCGTCCTGCGCTCGGAGCAGCCCGCGGTCGCGGGCGATCAGCACGGCTCCGGGCATCGGATGAGCGCGCCTTCGACGTCGACTACGACGTCGCGGATCGTGCCGTGGAACTCGAGCCGTGGCGAGTAGGCGGTAGCTGAACATCACCGGGGTGAATCGTTCGCACAGGCTGGCCTTGGCGGGCTCCCAGGTGTATCCGTAGATGTAGATGCGATCGCTGTGAAGACGAGAAGGGAACAACGAGGAAACCCGAGAAGGGACCAACGAGATGGGTTCGAAGTCGAAGAAGCCCGCGAAGCTGAAGCGCAAGGAATACGAGGCCGAGCTCCGCGTGCTCCACGGCGAACTGGTCGCGATGCAGGAATGGGTGAAGGCGACCGGAGCAAAGATCTGCATCGTGTTCGAGGGCCGGGACACCGCTGGCAAGGGCGGCACGATCAAGCGCATCGTCGAGCGCGTGAGCCCGCGGGTGTTTCGCGTTGTCGCGCTGCCGGCTCCTACCGAGCGTGAGAAGTCACAAATGTACATCCAGCGCTATATCCAGTACTTCCCCGCGGCGGGTGAAGTCGTCATCTTCGATCGCAGCTGGTAGAACCGGGCGGGCGTCGAGCCGGTGATGGGATTCTGTTCCGAGGAGGAGACGAGGCGGTTCCTCCAGGCGGTACCTGGGGTCGAACGGGCGATGGTCGACTCGGGCATTTCACGATGTTCGCTCCCGAAAACCACGCCCTGGCCGAGCCGATCGGCGCCATACCAGGAGGATCGATGCGTGAACGTGAAGTGAAGATGATCGTGCCCGACTCGTTCGAGTTGCCGGATCTGCACGACGCTGTTGCTGGCGCGATGCTCGGCGAGGTCGAGGAGCGGGTGATCGACGACACCTACTACGACACGCCCGACCTGCGTCTCGCCCGGTGGGGCTGCACCCTCCGACACCGCAGTGGTGACGGTTGGACCGTCAAGATCCCCGGGCCGTCGAAGGGCATCATCCTCGATCGCGAAGAAGTTGCCGTCAGTGGCGATCCGGGCATTCCCCCTTCGAGGGCGGTCGCCCTCGTGTCGTCGCTGACCCGGGGCGTCGCCGTCGAAGAGGTCGCGAAAGTACGGACGCGACGGCTGTATCGCCGCTGGCTGACCGACGATGGCGCGGTCGTGGCCGAGCTGGCCGCCGACGACGTCTGCGGTTCCCGGCCCGATGGCGGGGAGGTGGTGTTTCGCGAGATCGAGGTCGAACTGGCGCCCGACGCCGACGGCCGGCTCTTAGACGAGGTCGTCACTCGGCTGACCGCCGCGAAACGCTCCACGGAGCGGCCGATCCCGAAACTGGTGCGAGTGCTCGGCCCGGCAGCGATGCGGCCGCCCGATGTCGAGGTCACGCCGTTGCCAGCCAAGCCGACCGCCCGGCAGGTGATCGAGGCGGCGTTCGCATCGTCGGTGACCCGGCTGCTGCTCCAGTTGCCCGCCGCCAGACTGGGGACCGATCCCGAGGGCGTGCACCAGGCCCGTGTGGCCTCCCGTCGGATGCGGTCGGACCTCAAGACGTTCGAACCGCTGCTTGACCCAGCGTGGTCCACGAGTCTGGGGGCCGAGCTGCGGTGGCTGATCGATGAACTGGGCGCGGTCCGCGACGCCGACGTCCTCGGAGCGAAGCTGCGCGATCTCATCGCACGCCATCCCGAGATCGACCCCGATGCCGCCCGCCGGGTCCTGCACCAGTTGCAGCTCAAGCGTCGCCGCGATCGACGCCGTCTCGTCCGGCATCTGGGTGAACAACGGGCGATGCAGCTCTTCGATCATCTCGTCGCCGCGGCGGCGGAACCGGCGACGGTGTCGCGGGCGGACCGCCCGGCACGCGACGTCATGCCGAAGCTCGTCCGCAAGCGCTGGAAGCGGCTCGATCGCGCCATCGGCCGGCTCGGCAGCCATCCCGCGGCCGAGGAGCTTCATGCAGTTCGGATCCTGGCGAAACGGGTGCGCTATGCCACCGAGGCGGTCGCGCCGGCCGCTGGCAAACAAGCACGCAAGTTCGCCGACGACGCGGCACGGATCCAAGACGCACTCGGCGAGCTGAACGACGCCGCCGTGGCCGGAGCATGGCTGATCGAGTGTGCCGAGCGGCTCGACGGGCCAGCCGCGTTCGCCGCCGGCCAGATCAGCCAGCAAATCGTCGTCGAGGCCCGCACCCATGACAAACGGTGGCGAGCGGCGCACAAATCGATGATGAAGCGCGCCGCGTGGTTCTCGTGACGGAACGTCTGCGTCCCACGCCCGGTCACTCACTCTTCGCCGAGCCGGCCACAACCGGGCCCGGCATGGAAGCCGTACGTTACGGTTCACCGATGGGAGTTGGTGGTGTCGGTCGCTGAGCCCGCCCGAGCGCGCCGACCCGATGCGTTCTCGATCGTCGACACGACCGAGGTCCGTTGGTTCTTCGTCGGGTCGCTCCCTCCCGGCATCGGTGAGTGGTTCGCCGGCTCGTCCGGCGCCGGCGAAGAGCGGTGCGACACATACCTGCTCGACGGCCGTGGCGACATCGGCGTGAAACGCCGCTTCGGAGAGACGTTGGAGCTCAAGGTACGGCAGTCGCTCGACGGGCGGGTCGAGCTCGGCCAGAGCCTCGCCGGGTCGCTCGAGGTGTGGCGGAAGTGGAGCCCTGCCGACGGCCTCGTCGGAGACAGTACCGATGGGCGCTGGGTCGACGTGCACAAGTCGGTCGTCAAGCGACGGTTCTCGGTGGATGGAACCGAGATCGCTCTTCCGTGGGACGAGCCGCCTACCGGTGCGGGATGCGACGTGGAGGTCGCGGAGGTCATCGTGGGTGCCGTCCGTGGGTGGACGTTCGCGTTCGCGGCGTTCGGCCCGTTCGCGACCCGACGAGACGCGCTGCTCGCGTCATGGCGGACGTTGGTGGCCGCCACCCCGTGCCCGGAGAACTTGGTGTCGCGCACCGCCCGAGCGATGGGCTACCCGGAATGGCTTGCGGCCATGGTCTCGGATCATGCGGTCGTGACCGCTCCTCAGCTGAAGAGCGGTCACCTCTCGCTCGAGTTGCCGCCGCCAGCGCGGTGCGAGCCGGTCGAACCGGCTCACCTGAAGTGAGGCGGGA
>JAOTYQ010000594.1 GCA_029861725.1 Acidimicrobiia bacterium
TCGTCCGTTGCAGGAATCACCTCCCTCGACGACCTCCCGGCGCGCCGGCGCCAGCACCACGGTCCCGCGCTATCTCGTCGACACCGTCGTCACCGAGTACGGCGTCGCCAACCTTCGGGGCCTGCCGCTGGAACAGCGACCGGCGGCGCTGGCGGCGATCGCCCACCCCGACTTCCGGGACGGTTTGTGATGATGGGCTCCCGTTGCTGCGATGCGGTTGGACGGGGGCGCTCAATTGAGCAACCGTTTGGGCCGACCGCTCGTTTTCACCAGGAAGGGCAATCTGTGAGCTCAGACCCGACACCACCGAAACTGACCGTCGGAGACAGCCCCCATTTCGACGAGCAGTATCCCCTGTCCCCCATCGACGACTTCATGATCCATCAGACGATCGATCCCATTCGGATCATGATGGCCAGCGATCCGAAGGCCTACGAGCGTTACTGGATGGTCTGTCACGATCTTGCCGGCGAGGTGTTGGTCGCCACCGGGTGCAGCTTCTATCCGAACCTCGACCGGGCCGAGGCATACGCCATCGTCAACCACCAGGGCATACACCGATCGGTCCGTGCCTTTCGTCCTCTTGGCGTCGATCGGATGGACATGCGGTTCGGTCCCATCGCGCCGCAGGTCGTCGAAGGCCTGCGGCGATGGCGATTCGTGCTCGAACCCAACGAGTGGGGCGTCAGTTTCGACCTCGACTTTCGCGACATCACCCGCCAGATCTACCGGGAACCGTCGTTGCCGATCGACCGAGGCTTCCCACGGGGTCGACGTCCCGACGTCACCACCGGCTTCGAGAGCTTCGGCGACGTCGAGGGCTGGGTCGAGGCGGAGGGGACGAGGGTCGAGATCCCCGCCGGCGCCGGTAGAGGAACTCGCGACCGTCATTGGGGTGTCGGTCGCGGCGTCGGCGGCCCGGAACTCGCTCTCGGTGGGCGAATGCACGTCGGAGTCAACGGCAACAGCTTCGTGGCCTTCGACGATTTCACCATTTGGGGAGACAAGGTCTTCTACCGCTTCGGCGACCCGCGAAGCGGGGCCGGGCGGGTGGAGAAGGCCGTACGCCGGATGCGGTTCGAGCCCGACACCAGGATCTTCCTGGAGGGCATCGTCGACTACACGCTCGACTCGGGCGAGGTGAAGCAACTCCACTACGAGCGGATCGGCAACCAGACCGCCTATCTTCGCTGCGGGATGTACGGCGGCACACCCGACAAGAACATCCACCAGGGCGGTTACGACGGTGACGACGAGGTCATCGAAGGTGACGTGTTCGATGTCAACGTGCCCGAAGTGCGGGCCTCCCTCGTCGGGCTCGACGAGCACCTCTGCCGGGTCACCTGCGACGGGGAGACGACAACGGGGCTGATGCAGCCGATCGATCCGAACGCCTACAACGCCTGCGCCTCGCCAACACGCGAGGGCTGGTCCTTCCTGGATTGAGAGGTACGAGAGCCCGCCCATGAGTGACGTGATGGAGAAGCTCGGATGAGCCGCCAGGATGAAGTGGCCGCCGGACTGCTGGCGTTCTTGGCTTACGAGCTCGGCGTCGTCTCGGAGCTGATAGTGAGCGACGTCGCCCTCATCTCGTCGATCGGCAATGCCCGCGAACCCTGGTCGTTCAACGTTTCCTGGTGCGATGCCGACGGAACCAAGCATCACGAGCAGTGCGTCATGTTGCTCAAGGCCGGGGCGGGCCAGCTGGAGACGACGCTGGCACCCGAGTTCGACACGATACGGGCCCTGGGCGGCTCCGATGTCCCGCTGCCCCGGGCGCTGTGGTGTGACGAGTCGGGCGACTGGCTCGGCCAAGGTTTCTTCGTGACCGCTTTCGTCCCCGGTACGGCCACGATGCGGCCGCTCCGGGTCGAGGGCGGCGTTCCGGAACTGCGATCGGTCGCGCTGGATCTGGCCCGGGCCACCGCTCGTCTCCACCGCTTCGACTGGCGCTCGGCCGGGCTGAGCAGTGCCGTGCCGGTCACCGTCGACGACGCCGCCCTCACGCAGTTGGCGATCTGGGAGGATCAGTTCGAGCGGCAGCGCCTCGAACCCCATCCAGCGCTCGTGTGGGCGTTCGAGTGGCTTCGACGAAACGCCCCCACCGCCGAGCGCGTGGCGATCGTGCACGGCGACCTCCGATTCGGCAATGTGTTGTACGAGGGCGACCGGCTGATGGCGCTGCTCGATTGGGAGATGACCCATCTCGGCGACCCGGTGGAGGATCTGGGATGGGTGTATCGAGCACTGTGGAGCCCCGAGCGCTCGCTGCCGTTCAGCGAGTTCCTGGCCGCCTACGAGGACGAGCTCGGGTCGCCCGTCGACGCGGAGCGCCTGCGCTGGTACCAGGCGTTCAGTGAGGTGAAGCACAGCGTGATCTCGCTGACCGGCGCCCGCTCGTTCGCCGACCGCCTGACGCTGAATCTCCGCCATGCCGACCGGGCCGAGACCGTGCCTGCGTTCCTCCGTCGCTTCTTCGAGCTGGTCCCAGCATGTTGAAACCATCACCGGCCGAGCTGCTCGCGGACGTGGCCCAGGCCCTGGACGAAACCGTGCTCACCACCTTGGCGAGGGGGCCGGCCCGAAACCAGGTGCAGGCGGCGATCGGCATCGTGCGTCGGTGTGCCGAGGCGGTCGACGCCTTCGGCCCCGTCCTCCACGCCGAGTGCGCCGACCTGGCCGCCTCCCTACGATCGATCGCCGCGGCCGACCTCGACCTCGTTCCTGACCGCTCGGCGTTCGATGGCGCAGCCGATGCGGCCGATGTCGTACTCGCCAGTTCCTATCCGTCGGTGCCCGATCTGATCGAGACGGCGCTGTCGCTGCGTCACCAACTGGCGGAACTAGCCGTCCTGGCCGAACAGCGGCGATCGGAGCAGCTACCAGCGATCCGGGAACTGTTCGAGCGGATGCTGGATCGTGAGGACCGGCTAGGACTGTCGCCATGGTGAGCGCTGCTCGTACCGGGTTGGAGGGCATCCGCCTCCTGGAAGTCGCCGGTGGCTTCGGGCCGGCGTGGGTCGGCAAGCTGTTCGCCGACCTCGGCGCCGACGTGATCCGGTTGGAGGCGCCTGATGACCGGGTCCGCGGTCGGCCTCACGACGTTCACCGCTGGATCAATGCGAACAAGCGGTCGGTCACCACCGGTCTCGCTGCGCTCGTTGCCGAAACGGACGTTGTCGTACACGGCTGTGCCCCGCACCTGGCGGTTGAGCGTGGCCTCGCCTACACGGACTTGGCGGCGCAGGGGCAACCTCGTCTCGTGGTGGCGTCGGTCACTCCCTTCGGCGCGACCGGGCCCTACGCAGACTTCGAGGCCGAGGAGCTGAACCTCATCCACGCGTCGAGTTGGGGCTACCTCTCTCCGGCAGCAGCCACCGATAAGACCCTGCCACCGCTGAAAGCGCCGGGGCATCACGCCTCGATCCTGGTCGCCAACGTTGCCGCCGCCGCCACCCTCGCTGCGTTCGATCGGGCGGAACGAACTGGCGTCGGCACGCTCGTCGACTTCTCGTCGTTCGCCGCTGCGGCAAAGATGACCGAGACCGCCCCCGCCGGCGCCTCGTTTCTCGGTACCGATGCGTCACGGCTCGGGACGAAGACGATCGAGCCGTGGGCGATCCACCGGTGCGCCGACGGCCTGATCCACATCATGTGCGTCGAGACAGCGCAGTGGGAAGCGCTGCTCGAAGTGATGAACCGTCCCGATTGGGCCGAGCTCGACGTCTTCGCGACGAACGAGGGACGCCAGGAGAACGCAGATCTCCTCCACCTCTACCTCGGCGAGTGGATGGCCGAGCAGCGTGTCGACGATCTGTACCGAACGGCGCAGGCGGCCCGCATCCCGTGCACTCCGGTGAACACGATGGCCCAGATCGAGGTTGACGCTCAGCTCCGGGGCCGGGCG
>JAOTYQ010000595.1 GCA_029861725.1 Acidimicrobiia bacterium
ATCGGGCCGCAACGACAGCAGCTCGGCCAGAGCATCCCGTGACCAGGTGCGAAGGTGGTCGGCGAACCTCACCCCATCAGGTTGCCGTAAAACCGGCGGCGGCGGGTCACTCCGCCCGTTTTCGCCATCTGGCCTGCGGCCCCGGCTCAGGCGTCGAGGAACGCCTTCGCCCCCTCCTCGGAGAGCACATCGCTCAACCCGCCCCGCACCAGCAGCGTCGGCAACCCCAGCTCAGCGAGCGCCGCCACCGCCGCTTGCTACCGGGGCACCCGGTCGGCGAGAGCCCTCGGCCGATGCATGAAGGTGGGATCCCAGTGCCACGCCCGCGATCGGCGAACCCACCGGGGTTCATCGAGCAGCCTCCCGCTCGAGCTCCCGGTCGTGGCGGCGAGCCTCCTGAGCCTGGCGTCGGGCCACGCCGGCCGCTGCCAGCTCGTCCCGGTTGTCGTCACCGACGTGCATGAACCGCTCCCGCCAGCCGTCGTCGACCTCGTCCCACACGAACGGTGCCTGCACGGTGGTCCTGGGGGCGAACGCCCGCTCCAGGGTGTCGAGCGCCAGGGTCGTGATGGCCCGCTGCATGGCGATGTCGCCAGGCTTGCCGCACGGGTTGCCGAGCGGGAAGTCGACGAAGACGAAGCGGGGGACCCCGCATTCTTCGACGATGTCTCGGGCGGAGCCGACGATCACGGTCGGGATACCGGCGGCCTCGAGGAAGCGTGCTCCCAGGCTCACGGACTGGTGGCAGACCGGTCAGAGGGGTACCAGCAGGGCGACGTCGACGTCGTCCTCCTCCATCCACTCCAACACCTGGGGGGCGTCGCGCTTCTGCGTCTGTCGCTGGCTGAACTGGGTCGGGAGGCAGTAGATGCGCTCCGAAACCGAGCCGATCCGGCCGTCGTCGGCCAGCTCTCCCAGTCGGTGTAGCGGGAGGAAGCTGTCGAGGTCGTCGGTGTGGGTCTCGTCCTTGGCCCACGAGAGGTACTGGGTGTCGAGGTTGCCCACCTGGTCGGCGGTGGCCGTCGCCGGGGTCCTGGGCAAGTCACCCGGGACCCGGTAGACGAAGCCGTCCGGCAGGAAGTAGGCGGTGGTGACGAGGCCGACCCTGCTCTCGGCGAGCGGCTTGGCGAGAGGGGTGAAGGGGGCGTCGTCGTTGGTGGCCCATCCGTAGGCCCGCTCGTAGCCCTGAGCGGCGTAGTAGTCGCGGGACTTGTCGATGTAGCTCACGTGGGAGCGGTGGGTTCGACGGCGTTCGGTCATCGTTGCTCCTGATCGGTTCGGGTCCATCGGTGCCCGATCGAGATCGATCGTAGGTGGTTGGCCGCAGCCGGTCAGATTGCTGGCCGTGGTCGGGGCCGGGGAGACTGGGGCGGCGAGAGAGAGGGGAACGACGATGGGCGATTCGCTCGAGACACGGCTGGCGGCGTTGGAGGCGAAGGACGAGATCCGGGAGCTGCGCCACCGCTACCACCAGTGCATCAACGAGGGTGACACGACCGCCATTGCCGCGCTGTTCACCGACGATGCCGAGCTCGACTTCGGCTACCTCGGACGAACCCGAGGCCGCCAGAAGATCGACCAGTTCTTCGGAGCGCTGCCCGACCTGCTCACGTTCATCAAGCAGTTCATCCACAACCACATGGTCGTGCTCGACGGCCCCGACCGGGCCACGGGCGTGTCGTACATGGAGGCCAAGACCGTCTCCGAGGGCCGGGCCTACGTGGTCAGCGGCCGCTATGACGACACCTACGTGCGCACGCCCGACGGCTGGCGGTTCGCCCGGATGGACTTCGAGCCGTACTTCAGCGTCCCCTTCGACGAGGGCTGGGCGGTGGAGCGGCGGCTGCAGATGGGCTACGGCGAGGACTGAGGGTGACGGTCACACGTGAAGGATGACGGGGTGGACAGGATCGGCTTCGTCGGGGTCGGCACGATGGGAGGGCCGATGTGCAGGCGCCTAGTGGCGGCCGGGCACGAGGTGCGGGCCTTCGACCGCGACGAGGCGGCGCTGGCGACCGTCGTCGAGGCCGGAGCCGTCGCCGCCGCCTCGGCCGTCGATGCCGCCGCCGGGGCTGAGCTGTTCCTGACCTCGCTACCCATCCTCGACACGTCGAGGCGGTGATGGTCGGCGACGGAGCGCTCGACGCGGTCGAGCCGGGCGCCGTGTGGATCGACCTGACGACCAACCGGGCCCAGCTGGTTCGCGACCTCGCCGCTGCTGCGCCGGCCGGCGTCGACGTGGTCGACTCACCGGTGACCGGGGCGGTCGACGGGGCCCGCACGGGGAAACTCACACTGTTCGTCGGCGGGGAGCCGACCGTGCGAGATCGGGTCCGGCCGACCCTCGAGCAGCTCGGACTCGTCATCGACTGCGGCGGTCTTGGCACCGGCAACGTGGTGAAGCTCGTCACCAACCAGCTGTGGTTCGTGGCCGCTGCCGCCCTCGGGGAGGGGTTCGCCACCGGCCTCGCCAACGGGGTCGATCTGGCGACCCTGTGGGCAGCGATCAAAGCGAGCGTCGGCGACAGCTTCGTGGCCCGCCACGATGCCCCGAGCATCTTCGCCGGCCACTACGACCCGTCGTTCCCCCTCGATCTCTGCGTGAAGGACCTCGGCCTGCTCGCCGACCTGGAGGCCGAAGTGGGGACCGATCTTCCGATGACCGCAGCCGCCAGGCAGACCTTCCAGCGGGCGGCCGACCGCTACGGCCTGGCCGCCGGCGAGCTCCATGTGGCCCGGCGCATCGAGGACGATGCCGGGCTGCCGATGCGGCTCGACGGCGACTGGACGCCACACTGGGAGGCGCAATGAGCGCCCCGACCCTGACCCAGCTGATCGACCTCGACGCGTACCCGCTCGACGCCCCCGACTCCGACCGCTACCGGGATGCGGTCGGTGCTGCCCGCAGCGGTCTCCGCTCGGTCGGCTGTGCCGTGGTCAGGAACCTCGTGCCGGAACCGGCGGTGCGGCAGCTGAACGACGAGATCACCGCGGCCAAGTCGACGACTCACTACTCGACCGAGGTGATCAACCCGTACTTCCATACGACGGTGAACCCGGCGTATCCCGACCGGCACCCGGTCAACACGTTCATCGAACGGTCGAGCGGTTTCATCCCCGGCGACTCGTGGACGTCGGGGTCGGCGATCGACACGCTGTTCCGATCGCCGGAGCTCGGTCGGTTCCTCGCCGAGTGCCTGGAGGTCCCGCACCTCCACTGCTACGACGACCCGCTGGCCGGGCTGACCGCCAACATCCTCGATCCGGGCCAGCAGTTCACCTGGCACTTCGACACCAACGAGTTCGCCGTGACCGTGCTGGTGCAGGAGGCCGACGAGGGCGGCCTGTTCCAGTACGCCCCGAACATCCGGTCGGCCGACGACGAGGGCTTCGACGCGATCCAGGCCGTGCTTGAGGGCGGCGAGGTTCTCGACGGGGAGCTGGGGGTCCACGCCCTCGACCTCCGTCCCGGCGACCTCCAGATCTTCCGGGGTCGGTACTCGCTCCATCGGGTTACCCGGGTCGCCTCGACCTCGCAACCTCGCCACGCTGCGATCTTCGCCTACACCCGCGAGGCCGGCGTCATCGGCCGGGTGGAGCGGACCCGTCAGCTGTTCGGCCGGGTCCTACCGGCCCATGAGGCCGCGGAGCGGGAACGGGTCCGCTCCGACACCTTGCTCGACTGAGCGGGCGACGCGGAACGGCAACGGGTCCGAGCTTCGCGCGGTAGCTAGGAGGCACCGAGGTCGGCCGGGGAATGACGACCCGGCATGCCCGGTTTGGTCGGCATGGGTCCACCTCGCTCACGCCCGCCGTCGACTCGACGGCCAAACGGCGCCTCCGGTGTCGTTCCCCTGGTCGTCGCGGCCGGGCTCACGCTGTCGGCCTGTGCCGACGTGGCG
>JAOTYQ010000596.1 GCA_029861725.1 Acidimicrobiia bacterium
ACGCCGACACCGAGAGAGAACCGGCCGTTCGAGACGACGTCGAGGACCGACGCCTGCTTGGCGAGCAGGGCGGCCGGATAGAGGGGCACGAGCGCGATGCCGCTCATCAGCTTGATCCGGTCCGTGGCACCTGCTGCGGCGGCGAGCGACACGAGCGTATTGCCAGTGGCGGCGTGGAACATGATGTGCTCGCCGCTGAGCAGGTAGTCGTAGCCGAGCTCTTCGGCTCGCCTCGCTTGAGCCTTGGCGTCGTGGAGCAGCGCCTGGGAGATCCCGAACTCGAGGGCTCCGGAACCAGCGCCGGCTGTGTCGTTCATCTCTGGCCTCCCCGACCACTGGCGATCGTGATCTCGCCGGCCACCGACGGTCGGTGGCGATCGGTCCGACCTTAGGCGTCGCCCCGAGGTTCAGTCGACGTCACGGAGTCCCCGCGCCGCGGTCCCGGCGCGCGTTACAGGTCGGGTCCCGCTAGCTCGTCGGTGCTGGGGAGCAGCGCAGCGGGAACACCCTCGACCGGCTCGAGGCCGTCGATGCTCTGGGTGTCGGCCAAGGCGTCGAGCCCGGCGAGGGGATCGTCGCTCTGATCGGCACCGATCTCGTAGTCGGTCCACCCCGTCGGGACGCGGTCGTTGCGAGCATCGGATGTGTCGACGCCCCATTGGTCGACCTGGCGCCGCTCGGTCGGTCGACGCCCCTCGTCGGCCGCTTGCACGAAGTACAGGTCGGCGATCCTGTCGACCATGTCGGCGTTGAGCACCGGGGCGGTGCTCTCGTAGCGGCAGGTCGCCTCGGTCAGCTCGCAGAAGTCGACGGCGAGGTACGGCCGGAGCTCGCCGACCCGGTGGCGGGCGATCTCGCAGAGGTATTCCCCGGCCCCGGTCGTGAGCTGCACGGCGTGATCGGCCGCAGCCCGCTTGAGGATCGAGACGAACGCCTCCTCGCCGATCGGGCCGACGTAGACCTTGTTGCGCAGGCGGCGGAGGAACGCATCGTCGCCGAGCGACGTCGGTTCCAAGTTGGTGGAGATGACGAGCTTCAGCTCGAAGGGGACCGTGAACTTGGCTCCGGTGTTGGCCTTCAGGAAGTCGATCCCTCGCGACAGCGGCACGATCCACCGGTTGAGGATCGCCTCGGGCCGCACGGCCTGCCGGCCGAAGTCGTCGACGACGAGGATGCCGTTGTTGGCTAGCAGCTGGATCGGGGCGATGTTGACACCTGATATGCGATCGTGCTGTAGATCGAGCATGGTCATGTCCAGTTCACCGCCGACGACGACCAGCGGCCGCTCGCAGAGGACCCATCGGGGATCGAGGGTTTCGGGCTGCTCGTCGACGGCACGATGCAGCGCCGGGTCGAAGACGGAGATGATCTGACCATCGGTCTCGATGTAGCGGGGGATGAGGACCGGATCGTCGAAGATACGGTTGAGACGCTCGGCCACGCTCGTCTTGCCAGTCCCGGCCGGGCCGTACAGGAACATGGCACCGGTGCCGACGAACGCCGGGCCGATCTGATCGAGTAGCCCGTCGCTGAGGATCATGTCCTCGAACGCCGCTTTGATCAGGTCGCGGTTGAGCACGATCTCGGATCGCTGGGCGGCCACGACCTCCTGGTAGTCGGCCAGGGCGATCGGGATCCCGCCGACGTGGCGGCCCGACGCCATCCGCTGGCTCGTTGTTCGCTGTCCGAGCTCGGTGAGCTGGATGCGGTAGTCCCGGCCGTTGGCGCCGAGGTACTCGATCAGCCGCTTCTGCCTCAGCGCCGAAGCCATCTGGTCGGCCACCGGGTGCTGGATGTTGAGCAGCGTTGCCACGTCGCCGATCGTCGTGATCCGCTCGGTCAGCACCCGCCGCAGGAACAAATCCTCGGCCAACCCGGCGGGAATACCGAGGTCTTCGACTCGTCCGGGGGGTCGCACGCGTATGAGCTCCTTCGAACCGAACGTCATGCTCTCTGTATCGGTACGCCCACCCCGGCCTTGAACCGGCGCTCGGTCGTGCCCTCTCCGCTCGCTCAGGCGACGCTGGCGGCGGCTCTGGCTCGATGCAGCTGGTCGACGAGGCGTCGCTCGGCCACGGTGTCGAGAGCTCCGGGGCGTTCGTGGAGCAGGGCCAAACGGGCCATCGCGGCGTGCACGGCGTCGAACCCCGCACGCTTCGAACGAGGCAAGCGGCGGCGGGCGGTGAGCATGACCCGCCAGTTGCTGAACACGTGGGCTTCGGTCGCCGTGACGCCGTAGCGTTGGGCCAGCATCGGAGCGGCGGCGACGAAGCGCTGCTGCTGGGCCCGTCGAATCAAGATCACGGTGACGACGGCGGCAAAGAAGAGCCCAACGAAGCACAGCGCCGCTATGCCAACTGCGGCGTTGTTACCCGACCGCTCGGCATAGGTCAGCGAGCCGTTCCAGGCAGCGTGTGAGACGACGGCCAGCCCATACCCCCACGCGGCGTTCGCGGCCAGCGACTGGCGCCTTGTCACAGCGAGTCCGATCGCCAGACCGATCCAGCTGGTGAACAGCGGGTGGGCGAAGGGTGTGAACAGCGCCCGGAGCACGAAGATCTGGACGAGGAAGCCGTCAGCAGCGGCATCGACGAAGTACAGGAAGTCCTCGACGACGGCGAACCCCAGCGCAACCCACCCGGCATACACGATGCCGTCGATCACCGAGTCGACCTCCCGTCGCCTGACCGCCCACAGGACGCCCAGCCCCTTCATCGCCTCCTCGACCAGCGGGGCCGACACCACCGCCGCTGCGGTCTCGCCGGCTGCGCCGGCCACGATCGTGTTCACGATTCCCGACACGACGCCCGCCACCGTCGCTCCCCACAGCACGGCGTGGATGCGTGAGCTCCGCGGCTCCGGTTCGACACGGTCGAGCCACGCCAGCACCGGGAGCACGATCAGCAGGGGGACGAGCCCCAAGAGAATCGCAACCGGTTCGACGACGGTCAGGAGGACGACCAGCGGCACGGTGACGACCGAACCGATCAAGACCGGAACGCTCAACCACGAGGGCAGCCGAGGCTTGTGGTCCGGGGTACCGGCCAGGTGGACCGTCCAGGCCATGCCGTCCCACCAGCGCCAGGGGCTCACACCCCACGGGTCGGGATACCAGCCAGGGCCGGCGACGGTCGCGTGATCCGCGGCCCGCGTCATGCGCGACCGCCGGGGCGAGTCGGCCTGGCGGTCTCATCTCCCCCAGCACCCGCTGCCGCCATGGAGGCATTCTCGCCATCGTGGCGGCCGGCCACAACCCTGGGTCGGGCGGCACTCGGCCCCGCCCCTGCGTGGCCAGGGCCGGTTGTGTCCTCCTCGCCGGCCACGATCGAGGCTGCGATGTCGCGGCCGGTGGCCGCGAAGTACTGGGCCCAGGCGAGGATCCCGAGGAACTTGAGCGAGTCCTCCACGACGACACCGGTCTCGCTGGCCGGACCCACCTGGTCGGCGATCGCCGAACCGGCGAGAGCGGCGACGGCGGCCACGAGTAGGGGCCAGCGCGTACGCCAGGCCTCGCGTCGATTCGTGATCGCCCACCAGCTCCCCAGGCCAAGATAGATCAGGTACACGTCGACCTTGCCGATGTCGAGTGTTCCCGTCACCACGATGTGAAGCTGGAACAGATCATCGAGCAGCAGTAGAGCCGAGAGTAACGAGCCGCCCCTCAACAGGCAGGCGGCAGGAGGTCGATCGCCGATCCGGGCGATCCACGCTCCGGCCGCGGCCGCAACCGTGGCCGTGGTCCAGCCGAGGATGCCGAAGCTCGACACCATTCCCGCATACCAGGGCACCCGGCTGTACGAGGAGGGATCGAGCAGTAGCTGCTCCCGGGGGATGACCTCCTGGCGGATGACCACCAGCAGCAGCGCTGAACCAGCCAGCCAC
>JAOTYQ010000086.1 GCA_029861725.1 Acidimicrobiia bacterium
GCCACCCGTCAACCCGTTTTGGACCGAGTCGAGGCTCGACCAGACGGATTCGGCCTGAGCAGCGTCGGTGGCGGCGAGGTCGGACACCGTCCCGAGCCCGATATTGGCGATCATTCCCCCGGCCAGAAGGAGGCCCGCCCAGATGATCCCGAATGCCGTGGCCGTCTGCGCTAGCACCGGTGAGCCGGTCATCAGCCGCTCGTTCAGCGCGAGCACGAGCGGGACCAGAGCGAGGCCGAACACGACCAGTGTGACGACGTACCAACCGTAGAGCGCGGCCTCGTTGTCGACCAGGAATGCGACCGATTCGCGGGGCGTGGGGTCACCTGTCGTGTAGTCGGCGAGCATGGTCGCGAACATCGCGATACCGACGACGAACGTTGCGGCTTCGATCAACGCGGCGATGCCACCGACCTTCTGTCGATCTACTCTCGGCGTGTCCATGGCCTTGCTCCTGGGTCCTCGACTTCTGGCGGACGGGAACCGTCGTTGCCAGTGTGCTGATCGAAGGCGATCACGCAGCCGACCTACGGGGCCTGGGAGGACCTGGTCTTCACCGACATCGACCGGCCGGAGGTGAAGGACGACGAGGTGCTCGTGCGGGTACACGCCGCCTCGGTCGGGCCGTGGGTCTGGCGGATGATTCGTCCCGACCCGCTGATCATGCGGCTGGTCGGCTTCGCGCTGTTCAAGCCGAAGCGGACGGTCCCCGGGGCGGACCTGGCGGGGAGGGTTGAAGCGGTCGGCAGGAGCGTGACCCGCTTTCGGCCCGGTGACGACGTCTATGGAGAGGCCGAAGCGACCTTCGCCGAGTACACGTCCGCCCCGGAGAGCAGGTTGGCCCCGATGCCAACGAATCTCACGTACGAGCAGGCGGCGGCGGTACCGATCGCGGCCAGTACCGCTTTGCTGGGCCTGCGCGATCACGGACGTTTGCAGCCGGGTCGGCGGGTCCTGATCATCGGCGCGTCGGGCGGTGTCGGTACCTTCGCAGTGCAGATCGGCAAAGCGCTCGGCGCGGAGGTGACCGGGGTCTGCAGCACGGGGAGCATCGACACGGTTCGCGCTCTCGGCGCCGAGCAGGTGATCGACTACACCGCCCAGGATTTCTCCACCAGTGGGGATCGCTACGACGTGATCTTCCAACTGGCGGGCACGCAGTCGCCGTCACAGCTGCGGCGCTCGCTCACCCGTGAGGGAACCCTGGTCTTGAGCAGCGGCGAGGGCGGGCGGTTGATCGGGCCGATCGGTCGGATCATCAGGGCGTCGATGTTGTCACCGTTCGTGAGCCAGCGACTGCGGTCGTTCTACGCGAGCCCCAGCTTCGACGATCTCCTCGACTTGACCGCGTACATCGAAGCCGGGGACGTGAAGCCGGTCATCGATCGGTCCTATCCGCTCAGCGATGCGCCCGAGGCGATCCGGTCGGCGGAAGAGGACCACGTCCGGGGGAAGATCGTGATCACCATCTGATCGGACGGTTTCGAGGCGTCGATGCTGCGTCAGCTCGACGTGTCGGCCGCCGCTTCGGTTTCCGGAGCTTCGTCGCTGCGAAGGATCCTCAAGATCTCCTCGGTGTTGGCCTTCGCGGTCTCGATGTTGTCGTACATAACGCGGGGCGGGAAGTCCTCGGGCATCTCCTCCATCCGGGCTCGCATCTTGTCCCACTTCGATCCGGTGGGACGGGCTTTGGCTTTGCTCTTTCGCCCGGCGGCGACAGCAGCGGCGACAGCGCAGCCTGCAGCGGCGCCGATCAGCATCTTCCTGTTCATCTCGAGCCTCCAGTGAGAAGGGGCGGGGGGGTCGTGGTCTTCCCCACGCCGACGTCGGTCAGGTTGTTGTGACTCCCTGACCAGATCATGGCCAGGCCCGAGCTCACAGAGGCAAAGGTCCAGAGCTGGGCGGCGCCCGCAGTGCCTCAGTGGTGGTGGCCTTCCGCTCCGAGCTCGGGGTTGAGCTGGTGGAGAATCCCTCGCGTGTTGCGGGTATCCCAGATCTCGGCGATCTTGCCGTCCTCGATCCGGTACAGCGATACACCGGTGAACTCGACCGGCGCTCCCGTGGGAGGCTGACCCATCAGCTCCCCGATCGACACGCCCCGCGCCGTCCACCTCACGGCGACGATGTCCCGCTCGGCGACGGAGAAGTGGTCGGTGACGGCAAGGTCGGCAAAGGCGCTCCTCTGCTCGCTCAGCCACTCGTTGGCTCCGGGTAGGCCGTAGCGCCCGGCCTCGCACGGCATCGCCGTCGGGTGAATCAGCAGATGGGGCGCCACGAACGCCTCGAGCGCGGCGGTGTCTCTCCCGTTGAAGACGCTGTCGATCCAGCGCTCGACCACGTCGCGACTTGTATCGCTGCTCGTGGCGGGATCGCCCTCGTACGGCGGGTCGGTGACGATCTCGTGCTCGTACACCCGACTCGGAGCTGTCCCACCGAACCGATAGACCTCCACTCGACGCCGACTCGTTGACCGCTCGCTCTGCGGCGGACCCATCGCAACGACGACGTTGTCGAACCCGACCACGTTGTCGAGCTCGTCCCAGTCATCACCGATGTAGCCACGGAAGCGCTCGAGGTTGGCGGCCGCAGCCGTGCTCACCGGACGCTCGGGCGCTTCCGGCGCCAGTCCGAGCTGCTGCATCTCGACCAGAGGGTCCATACCGAACCACATCTCGGCCAGTCGGCCCTGGTCGAAACGCACCATGTTGACCATGCCGTAGTCGAGCCGGCCGCCCGTCGGTGGCGGACCGTGCTCGGCTCGGCCGGTGAACGTCCCATAGGTGGGCAAGAGCACGGCGACGTAGTCGCCCTCGGCGATCATGATCGGGATCGGATGCCACGAGTCCGGCGACAACACCTTGAACCCGGCCCACGTCGACGCCATGCCTTCCGGACCGGCCTCGACCGAGCCCCCGACGGGATGGTGGAAGACGAAGTCGGGGGCGACGACTTCGCGGACCGTTGCCCAGTCGTCGTCGTTGAAGGCATGGATGAACCGCGTCGCGGTTGTCTTGTTCGCATTCCGCACCTCGAGCGGTGCTGGCATCGGTGAGGTCGTCACGATTCCGTCCTTGCTCTCGGATCCCGCCATAGTCGACGGCAGGTGGCGAGCGGACTAGAGCACGAGGTCCTGGTGCGGTTAGCACCACTCGGTGGCCTCGCATGTGACGTTCGGCTCTGGGGTTGATCAGGACGCCGGGCCCAGCATGAGGAGAGCTGTTCGGTGGTGCCGACTCCAAGGTCGAAGAGGGGATGCGATGAACGGCAAACGGTGGTCGTGGAAGCGTCGGGGCAATGCTCGGCCTATGGCTGCGACGACGACCGTCCGAACCACGAGGCAGGGCGAGATCGTCGGCTTCGTGGCCGAGAATGGGGCCCACGTTTGGCGGGGGCTGCCGTATGCGGCGTCGACGGCCGGTGGGAACCGGTGGCGTCCGCCGCAGCCGCCGCCGAGTTGGGAAGTCCGACGTGGCGCGCTCGACTTCGCCGACCGCTGCGCCCAGCTGACCAACCGGGGCGACGCCGACGAGGGCGTCGAGCCCGGCATCGTCGTCGGCTCGGAGGATTGCCTGGCGCTCGACGTCTACGCCCCAGCCGACGCCGAGGGCCGAGCCTTGCCGGTGATGGCGTGGATCCACGGTGGCGGCAACGTGTGGGGACGGTCGGGGCTCTACGACGGGTCCCGCCTCGCGGTGAACGAGCAGGTCATCATCGTCGCCGTCCAATACCGGCTCGGGCCGCTCGGATGGTTCGCCCACCAGGCGCTCCGTAACGAAGCCCCCGACGAGCACGAGGGGGCGGCATGCTTCGCCACGCTCGATCTCATCGCATCGCTGCAGTGGGTGGCCGACAACATAGCGTCGTTCGGCGGTGACCCGGATTGCGTGACGATCTTCGGTGAGAGCAGCGGGGGCCACAACGTGGTGACGCTCCTGGCATCGCCGCTGGCGGCGGGACTGTTCCATAGAGCGATCATCGAATCGGGCAGCTTCGACAGCGTCTCACTGGGCGAGGCGGAGGGACTCGACGGCGACCTCCCCAATACCGCCAGTGAGATCGCCCGCAAGCTGGGCGCCGCCACGAGCGACGACCTCCGGGCCGCCTCGCTCAGCGAGCTCTTCGCCGCGTGTGCAGCGGGCGACGGCTGGTTCCTCGATGTGCCGCGGGTGATTCAGGACGGTGTCGTCCTTCCGGTAGCCCCGCTCCGGGACTCGTTCGCGTCGACCGCGACGTTCAACGAGGTGCCGATCATCACGGGCACGAACCGAGACGAGATGAAACTCTTCTACTTCGCCGACGAGAAGACGACCAAGAAGCGCTTCGGGCTCCTCGTCGAGGCCCGTGATCAGCGGTTCTACGACGCTCTGACCCACTATGTGAGCCGAGTATGGCGGATTCGCGCCGTCGACGAGCCAGCGGCCACCCTGGCTGCTGCCGGCCATGACGACATGTACGCCTATCGGTTCGACTGGGACGACGGTGGCCGATTCTTGTCCATGGACTTCAAGAAGCTGCTCGGTGCTGCCCACGGGTTCCAGTCGCCGTTCGTGTTCAACCGGTTCGAGCATCTCGGCGACGCCGATCGGGTGCTGTTCCAGCGGCGAACCGAGGGCGACCGCCAGCAGCTCAGCCGAGCGATCGGTGCCTACTGGGCGACGTTCGCCCGAACCGGCAGGCCGTCGTGCTCTGGTCGGCCCGACTGGCCGCAGTACGTGGAAGAAGGTGGTTCATACCTCTGTCTCGACACGGACAACGACGGGGGTATCAGAGTGGTCAACGACAGCGACGACCTTCGTCGCGTCGCCGCCGATCTGCGAGAAGACGAGCGCCTCGATGACGCCGAGCGCCGTGCGATCATCGACGAGCTCGATCGGTGGATGTTCGCGAGACCGGTGCAGGCGACGCTCCGGTCAGCCACTGGTCTCGCCTGAGACCACGACGGTCAGGAGCGTGATGCGCGCGTTGACATTCCCTCGGCCCCGACGCAAGAACCAGAAGGTGTCGCGATTCGGCCAGTACGAGGGCTTCACCGAGCCGATCTTCGATGGGAGCAAGCGCAGCTCGAGCTACCTACAGCTCGACGACGGCACTCGACTGGCCTACGACCTGATCCTCCCGGCGTTGGGGGAGGCGCCCTCGGCCGGGCCGCTTCCCGTGCTGTTCATGTACACGCCCTACCTCCGGACGATCCGAGCCTTCGACGACGACGGTCGCGACGTGCTGTCGCCGCTATTGGGGTTCTCGGTGCCGATGCAGGTCGCGCTCCGCCTGCGGTATTGGATCGGCACCGACGGCGACCGAATCGACCCGTTGTTCCGGACCCGATGGCTTCGCCGCCTCGTCGCCCACGGCTACGCCGTCGTGGTCGTGGAGCGGCCCGGGACGGGTGCATCGTTCGGCACGAGCCGTCAGAGCATGGAGGCCGTCGCTGCCGAGTGCGGTCAGATCCTCGATTGGATCGCAGCTCAGGAGTGGAGTGACGGCACCATCGGCATGTTCGGCGCTTCTCAGGAAGCGTGGAGCCAGTTCGCGGCCGCCAGCAGCGGAAGTCCACATCTGAAGGCGATCTTCCCGGCGGCCAGCCAGCTTGAGCTGTACGACTCGTTGCCGTACCGCGGCGGCGTTGCCAACAATGCCTTCAACCGGTTCTTCGGCGATGTGGTCCCGAAGCTGGCCGAGCTCGCGGTGCCGGTCGACGACGACCCGGACGGTCGCTTGCTGGCGCTGGCTCGGCAGGAGCGGGAGGGCTCGGTCGATGCCGCCACGATGGCGGCGTCGCTGTTCGAGTTCCCCTACCGCGACAGCCCGCTGCCCGATGGCCAGCCGCTGTGGGAGCTCCTGTCGCTGTATCCGTTGATCGATCGCATCAACGAGGCCGGGGTTCCGGTCGCGATGACGACCGGTTGGTACGACATCTTCCTCGGCGACATGTTCGCCTGGTTCCACAACCTCGACGGGCCGAAGCGGTTGACGGTCCGGCCGGTCGCCCACAACGGGGTGGACGCCTCAAGGCGCGACCTCGACCACGGTGCCGAGGCCCACCGATGGTTCGACCACTGGCTCAAGCACGTCGACAACGGGGTCATGGGCGAGTCCCCGATTCACTACTACCTCCTCGGCGACGGGACGGGGAACCGGTGGCACACGGCAGATCGATGGCCACCGCCGGGCCTGGAGCAGACGCCGTATTACTGCGGCAAGGGACGAACCGGCTCGGTCGCGTCGGTGAACGATGGGCTCCTCGCCACCGAGGGCTCAGCCGTGGAGGCGAGCGACTGGTATCGCGTCGATTACACCACCACCACAGGAACCTCGTCGCGGTGGGTCGCCATCGACTCCGATCACGAGTACCCGAACCTGGCCTCCAACGACGCCAAGGGCCTCACCTACACGACGCTGCCCCTCGACACCGATGTTGTCGTTGCCGGGCACCCGGTCGCCCGACTGTGGCTTCAGACCGGCGCCCCTGACCTCGATGTCTTCGTCTACCTGGAGGACGTCGATGGCCGCGACCGCTCGACGTATGTGACCGAGGGAACCCTGCGGGCTTCACACCGCAGCCTCGCTCCTGCACCGTTCGCCAATCTCGCTCTCCCCTTCCACACCCACCACGAGAGCGACTGCGAACCGATCCCGCCGGAGGAACCAGTGGAGCTTGTCGTGAGCCTCTTGCCGACCGCGTACCGATTCGAGGAAGGGAACCGCATCCGACTCGCGATTACGTTCACCGATGCAGACAACTTCGCCACGCCGATCCTTCAGCCGCCCCCCAGCGTTCGGGTCCTTCGGGGTCCGGAGCACCCCACCGTCGTCCAGCTGCCGATCGTCGATCGATCGACGACGTGAGCGGCTCATCGCATCGCTCGATCGGCGGGCATATGTGACGGCTCAGCCACTCCGAGCGACCGACTGTCGATCTCACAAGCCGTGTGGGACGAAGGCCTCTAGGCTCACCAATCATCGTCACGGATGATCGGATATGGCCGTTCGAGGGAGGACCCGTGGCCCCTGAGGACATCGAGACCCCTGAGCAGCGCGCCCGCCGCCGGGCCCCGGCTTGGTACGTCGACGGTAGCCAGCTGGAGGATCGCAAGACGCAGGAGTATCTACGCGAAGAGCGGCGCCTCGACGAGGGCGACGAGCGGCGGCAGCAGCCCGCGTCGACATGACCTCCCGCCCCGATGCCGCAGCGGGCCCCGCAGCCAGCGCGGTGGCCGGAGAACAGGTCAGGAATCACCGCATCGTCGTGTCCCGCCGGGGTGAGCCCGACGTGATGCTGGTGGTCCAGGAGGATGTACCAGAGCCCCAGCACGGCGAGGCCCGAGTGAAGGTGGCGGCGGCCGGGGTGTCCGCCTTCGACCTGATGATCCGCTCGATCTGGTTTCCGGGCAATCCAAGCCCGCCGTTCACCCCCGGCGAGGACGTCGTCGGCGTGGTCGACGAGCTGGGTGACGGCGTATCGACACTCGAACCGGGCCAGATGGTCGCCGGCTGGACATTCGGCGATGGCGGCGGGTACTCGGAGTACGTCTGCCGGCCGGCCAGCCAGCTGGTCCCCGTGCCCACCGGCCTCGATCCGGCCGCTGCCGTCACCCTGGTGGTGAACTACCTTACCGCCCACCTGTATCTCCACCAGACCGGTCACGTCACCAGCGGCGAGCGGATCCTGGTCCACGGCGCCGCCGGCGGTCTCGGTTCTGCGTTGCTCCAGCTCGGAAGCCTGGCCGACCTGGAGATGTACGGCACAGCGTCCGAGCACAACCACGACCTCGTGCGGGCATTGGGGGCGACCCCGATCGATTATCGCAACGAGGACTTCGTCGAACGCATCCGGGCGCTGACCGGCGACGGTGTCGACGCAGTGTTCGACACCGTGAGCGGGCCACGGCAGCTGTGGCGCTCGTACCGGACGCTTCGGGCCGGTGGCCGCCTCGTGCCGATCGGCAGCGTCGCCACGTCGAGCGGCGGCATGAAGGTCATCCCGCTCAGCTTGCTCACGATCGGCCTGCTCAGGCTCGTTCCCGACCGGAAGCGGGTGCCGTTGTCGCCGACCATGATGAGGTACCCGCACCGCCACAACACTTGGTATCGCGAGACGCTCGCCGGGCTGCTCGCCGCTGCGGCCGACGGCGAGCTCGAACCGGTCGTCGCCGAGCGAGTCCCGCTGACCGAGGCCGCCCGGGCCCATGAGCTGCTCGGCCAGGGCGGGCACGCCGGCAAGGTCGTGCTGATCGCACACCCCTGATCGTCGACTCTGCCGGAGGGCGCGAGGTACTAGCGATGAAGTCAAGAGTGATCGCTCTCGCCGTGCCCATCGCCCTCTGTGCGATCGTCTCAGCCTGCACGAATGGCGGGGAGTCGACGGAGCCGCCCGCCGCGACGGCCGACAGAATCGACCTCGACGAGCTCGAGGCCGCAGCGATCGTGCGACTCGTCACGGTTGACAACAGCTTCGGACCCGAAGCGGAGCCGTTCGATCGCATCATCATCGGAACCCGCGTCGAGGGCGACGTCAACCAACCGCTGCGGCCGCTGGCCTCCGATCTGATGACGGCTGCGCTCGACCGCTATGGCCCGATCACCTTCGTCGATGACGTCGACGCCACGATCGACGAGCTATTCCGGCAGAACGCAACCGGTACGGCCGTCGCCAGCATCGACGACCTGCGCGTCGAAGGCGAGCGGGCAGAGCTCGACATGCGGCTCTGGTGCGGCTCGCTCTGCGGAGTCTTCTTGACCTACGAAGCAGAGCTGACCGACGCGGGCTGGGAGATCCTCGGGACCACCGGCCCGATCGCCGTGTCGTGAGCGCAACCGTCGGTCGAGCTCACGGTTGGGCGAGGTCAGACCGGCCCCGTGACCGACATCGAGAACCATCCGATGACCGCGACGGTCTCGCCAGCCGACCTTTTGCGGCCGCCACGGTCGCTTGCTGGCTGCTCATTCCAGAACTCCGCCGCGTCGTCGACACCTGGATCCCTGCAGGCAAGCCAACCCTGAGCGCTGGCTCCTGCCGGCCGCCTGTCTACCGGTGAGAGGGCGGGGCGTCAGCCGAGCTCGGATCCGACGATGGCGGCGAAGCTGACGCAGTCGCCTGGTCGCCCGCCGAGGTTATGGGTGAGACCGAGCGTCCTGCCTTCCTCGATCGAGCGGATCCGGCGGTCCTCGGGTGCCTCCCTCCGCAGCTGGAGCCAGCACTCGAACAGCATCCGCAGCCCCGAGGCGCCGATCGGATGACCGAAGCTCTTCAGGCCACCGTCGGGATTGACCGGAAGGTCGCCGTCGAGATCGAAGGTGCCGGCCAGCACCTCCTTCCACCCCATGCCCCGCTCGGCGAACCCGAGGTCCTCCATCAGCACGAGCTCGGTCGGAGTGAAGCAGTCATGGACCTCGGCCATGGCGATCTCCGCCCTCGGGTTCGTCACGCCCGCCTGCTCGTAGGCGTCCTTGGCCGACGCTACAACCTCGTTGAATGTGGTGTAGTCGTAGTCGGGATCCATCGGACCGGCCCCGGGCCCGGCGGAGAACGCCAGCGCCTTCACGAAGAGCGGCTTGTCGGTGTACTGGTGGGCGTCCTCGGCTCGACACAGGATCGCGGCCGCCGATCCGTCGCTCACCCCCGAACAGTCGAAGATGCCGAGCTGACCGGCGACGAGCGGGGCGTTGCAGATCGTGTCCTGACCGACCTCCTTGCGGAACTGGGCTCGAGGGTTGCGAGCCCCGTTGAAGTGGTTCTTCCAGGCGATCCGCGACATCACGTCTTTGAGCTCGTCGGAATCAACGCCGTATTTCTTCGCGTAGGCCGGTGCCAGCAGTGAAAACGACGCCGGTGCGGTGATCTGGGCTTTGGTGCCATCGTCGGGAATCTGGGTCCCGGTGAGACCCGACATGCCGTTGTCCTTCAGCTTCTCGACCCCGATGGCCATCACGACGTCGAACGCGCCAGACGCCACGGCGTACGCTGCGTTGCGGAAGGCTTCCGATCCGGTGGCGCACATGTTCTCCACCCGGGTCACCGGCTTGTAGTCGATCTTCAGCGGCTTGCTCAGCGTCAGACCCGACGTGCCCGACCCCGAGGTGCCGAACCAGAACGCATCGACGTCGTCCTGGCTGATCCCGGCCGATTCGTACGCTTCGGTGGCGGCTTCGATCAGCATGTCGTCGACCGATTTGTCCCAGTGCTCGCCGAACGGCGTGCACCCCATCCCCACGATGGCCACCCGATCCTTGATGCCTCGTGATGCCATTGCCGACCCCCTGAAGAGACTGTGATTCCTGTCATCCAGAGGTAGTAGCGATCCCGTCGAGCGTCAACCCGAAGCCCCGACCACCCCGCCCGCTCGGGCGAGTGGCGCATGCCACCACCGCACCTGGAATCAGCGGCGCCCGTCATCCGTTGGACGAGGGTATGGAAGCGACGAGACCCCCTGTCCGGCTCGAGCCCAATCCGAAGTGGATCCGTGGTGTCCACCGGGGCCGCATCGTCGTCGACAGCCGGACCGCACGCTACGTGTGGGAGATCCCCTACTACCCGGCCTGGTACTTCCCGGTCGGAGACGTCCACGCCGAGCTGAAGCCCAACGGCGAGGTGCTCCGTCCCTCGAACAGGGGTGACGGCACCCGCTATGACCTCGTCGTCGACGGCGAGACGATCGAGAATGCAGCGTGGCGCCATCTCGACTCGCCGGTGGAGGAGCTCCGAGATCTGGTCCGCATCGAGTGGGACGCCCTCGATTCGTGGTTCGAGGAGGAAACCGAGGTGTTCGTCCATCCTCGGAGCCCCGAGACCCGGGTCGACGCTCTGCCGTCGTCGCGGCACATTCGCGTGCTGGTCGACGGCGAGGTCATCGCCGACTCGACGCGGCCGACGATCCTCTACGAGACCGGGCTACCTCCCCGCTACTACCTACCCAAGAACGACGTGAGGATGGACCTGCTGACGCCCACGGAGACCGAGACCGCGTGCCCATACAAGGGCTTCGCCAGGTATTGGACGGTCACCGTCGACGGCAGCGACCACCCCGATCTCGCCTGGGGCTACCGCACCCCGCTCCCCGAGTCCGAGCCGGTCGCAGGACTCGTCTGCTTCTACAACGAAAAAGTCGATATCGAGATCGACGGCGTTCTCGCCGATCGTCCCGTCACCCACTTCAGCTAGTAGCGCGGTGTCCCGGGCTGGGCCGGACGGCTCAGCCGCCACCGAAGAGCTGCGTCCAGTAGTTGCCCTGGCTGCTGAGACCAACGCCGAGGTGCTGGTAGCCGCAGTTGAGGATGTTGGCTCGGTGGCCGGAGCTGTTCATCCAGCCGTTCATGACCGCTTCGACCGAACCGTAGCCCTGAGCGATGTTCTCGCCGATCGACGAGCTGCCGTAGCCAGCAGCCCGGGCCCGATCCCAGGGCTGCGAGCCGTCCAGGCCCGTATGGGAGAAGTAGCCGTTGGCCGCCATGTCTTCGCTGTGCCCAGCGGCTGCGGTGTTCAGCTGTCCGTTCAAGGTGAGTGCCCCGCAGTTCACCCTGGCCCGTTCGGCGTTCACGAGGTTGAGGATCTGCTGCTGGACTGGGCCATTGCCGGGCCCCGGGGGCGCGGTGGTCGTTGCCGCCGTCGTGGGTGGCGGAGTGGTTGGCGCGGCCGTGGTGGTCGTCGACGCCGTTGTCGGCCGGGTCGTCGACGTCGCCCCGGTCGTCGGCGCAGCGGTAGACGTCGTCGCGGTGGTCGAGGCGGTCGTCTCGACGGCGGTGGTCGAGGTGACCGTCGAACGCCCGGCTGTGGAGACAACCCCGTTGTCGTCTGGGCCGCTCGTTGTCGGCGGCCCCGGCGAAGTCGGCGGCTGGCTCGACGACGACGCAACGGCCTCGGGCGCTGTGGTCTCCATCGCCTCGACCGTCGGCGACTGGGGCCGGTCATCGGCTGGGACGGGAGCGCCATCGCCGCCCCCGTCGGCGTCGCTGGCCTCCACCGATGAGGTTGCGACGATCGAGGGTGAAGCCGTCGACAGGTCTTCGCTCTGGTCGCCGGAACCGCCGACCGTCATCACCACTCCGCCGAGCAGACCGAGCCCGGCTAGCGAGGCCACGACGACGAGAGACCGCCTCCACTGCTCATCGACGAGGTCGCGGATGCGGCCCACCGCCGAGCGTCGAGGTGCCGCCGTCGGCTCGCCTCGCCGATCGTCCGCGATCGGGTCGGGCGGGGTCAGAACGGACAATGTGTCTCCTTCGACTGAACGGATGACACCGGTCTGCTGCCCCTACGGTGTGATTTCGTTGTAGCAGCGTCGCCCTCCTTCGGCAATCACCGGTGGCCAGATTCGGCTTCGATCGACCCGAGTTGGTTGCGTATGACAACGGCCGGCGGCGTCCTGCCCCGCCCATCGCTGCCGTAGCGCTTCCGTCGGCCAGCCTCGCCTTTTCGCCGTGCGAACGACGCACGGCGTACTCACCTATCGGTCGTTGAGCGCCGGTCGATGAGAACGACGCACAGATGGCCAGCACGGCTTCCGCCGGTGAATCCGGCTGGCTAGTGTTCGCATCGATGACCGACCTGCCCCCGAACCATCACGCGCACTATCGGCAGTTCTCAGGGGTTTTCGGCTACCTGGCAGGATTCACGATGATCATCGGTCGTGGCCGAGACGCTCGACTCGTCGCCGAGATCGCCAACATGGATGCCAGCGAGCACGTGCTCGACATCGGCTGCGGTCCTGGGACCGCGGCCAGGTTGGCGGCCGGTCGGGGTGCTCGGGTCACCGGCGTCGATCCCGCAGAGCCGATGCTCCGTATCGCCCGGCTGCTGACCCGCCTCGCCAGACCCGCAGGCGACATCGATTGGGTTCGTGCCAGCGCCGAGCGCCTGACGCTTCTGGACGATTCAGTGACCCTGTGTTGGTCCCTCGCGTCGGTGCATCACTGGCCGGACCTCACCGCTGGGCTCTCGGAGGTGCAGCGCGTCCTCAGGCCCGGGGGCAGCTTCATCGCGCTCGAGAAACGAACGCAGCCAGGGGCGACCGGCAACGCAAGCCACGGCTGGACTCCCGACCAGGCCGATGCATTCGCGGAGATGCTCACCGACCAGGGCTTCACCTCGGCTGAAGTCTCGAATCACGACCTCGGCCGTCGCCGGGTCGTGGTCGTCGCCGGCCACACCTCGTGATACGTCGGGACTCCGCTCCCTGTGACGATGGTGGGGATGGTGGGGATGGTGGGGATGGTTGACGCTACGCCGGGTCGTCGCTAGCTTCGAAGGCGACTTGGGGTGTCAACGGAGGATTCGTGCGAAGTCCCACACCCCACCGAAAGCCCCCTTCCCGGGTCGTGGCCGTCGGGCTCGCGTCGGCGCTGACCTTGGCGGCCTGCGGTGCCTCGGGCGACGTCGATGCTGTCGCCGACCTCCAAATGGCGGACCGCCAGCTCGACGCCGCAGCCACCGACACGACGCTCGCGTCGACCATTCCGCCCGTTCGGGCGATCGACGACGTCGACCAAGCGACCACGGACGACGGTGCGCTCCAGGCCCCTGGACTGCCAGTGGCGTCCGATGAGGTGGAGGCAGCACCGATCGCCGGAGTCGAGGACGCGAGCGGCGACGACAGTGTTGCCGATAGCACAGCGACGGCCCAGGACTCGGTGACGACGACGGCACCGACGACGGCGGTGACGACGGCGGTCTCGGAGACCACTGTGGCGCCCGCCACCCAGCCGACGTCAACCATGCAAGCTCAGACCACCAGCCCGCCGGTCGCAGCCAGTCTGCCGAACCTGCCCGTGATCGATCTCGTCAGCGGATCGAGCGTCGGCTTCCCCCAGGCGGCCCAGGCGAACGGGTTGCCCGTCGTGCTCTGGTTCTGGAGTCCCACTTGAAGCACCTGCCGGGCCGAGGGCCCGGCGGTCGAGCAGTTCGCTCGACAGAACGCCAACAGCGTCAAGGTCATCGGCGTCGGTGTTGGTGACCTCGCATCGGGGCGCGAGTTTCGTGACGCCACCGGCACCAACACCCCGGTCATGGTCGTCGACGAGCAGTACGAGTTGTGGTCGCACTACGACGTCTTCTCTAACTCGGAGGCCGTGCTGCTCGACGGTGCAGGTAGTGAGATCGCTCGATTCGCACTGTTCAACGCCGACCAGATCGCAGCGGCTCTTCCGTAGAGTCGTGTATTGGCTCACTCCGGCTGGCCAGCGGCCGAACGAGAACCCGGAAGTCGCGTTCGGCCACTCGCCAACTCTGTCACAGCCTGGTCCCAAGTGATCCGTTGGCGTTGCGGCCCCATGTGCCCAGCTAGGTGGATGATTGGGGCAAAGACGCCGCCCGGAAACGCGAACTCACTATGCTGCCCCGTGGTAAGCCATCCGGCATCGATG
>JAOTYQ010000597.1 GCA_029861725.1 Acidimicrobiia bacterium
CCCCTCCGACCGCAGTCTCGAGGCCGAACTCTGCCGTTGGTCTGACCACTACCAGCCGTCGATGTGCATGATCGACTGCGGATCGGGTCGGGAAGCCGGTTTGAAGTCGGTGCCTTTGGTGTAGGCGACCGGGGTGAGGAGAGCCTGGCTGACCTCGTTGAAGGGGATGTCCAGGATCTCGGCGACCTCCTGCTCGAACATGAGGTGGAGGGTCGTCAGGCAGGTTCCCAGACCGCGGGCCCGAGCGGCCAGCATGAAACTCCACGCCGCCGGGATGATTCCTCCCATCATGCTCGCAGCCGCCATGCCGACATTGTCGCCGCCGACTCGACCGTTGACGCACGGGATGACCAGGACCGGCGCGTCACCCATGTGCTCGCCCAGATAATCAGCCGAGCTGGCGACCCTGCCTTGTTGGGCGTCGCGTGCTGCGTCGCCTGTCTGCACGGCGCCGGCGTAGATGGGCAAGCCCTTGTAGACCTCGAAGGCCCGCCGGTACACATCGCCAACTGCCTTACGCTTGTCGGCGTCGGTCACCACGACGAAGTGCCAGCTCTGCATGTTCGAGCCCGTCGGTGCCTGCTGGGCTACGGCGATGCACTCCTCGATGAGGTTCATCGGGACCGGCCGTTCGAGATCGAGGCGGAACCTCACGGCGCGAGTGGTCGACAGCAACTGGTCAGGATCGAGATCGAGCAGGTGAGCCATTTCCCGACCGTAGTCGCCTGGCGACGTCTCTCTCAGAGTCTGGCGAGAAACGTGGCAACCATGGCGTTGAACTGATCGGGTACCTCGAGCTGCAGGAAATGGCCGGCGCCGACGACATGGCCCACCTCGACGTCGGCGAATGTCGACTGGATGGTGCTCGTATCCGTGGCGTCGACGCTGACCGACAACACCGGACAGCGAACCTGAGCTGCGACCGACGACGTGTCGCCCAATATGTGGCGGAGCTCGCTCACGGCGACGGCGGTATCGGTCGCCTGCGCGTTCGCAATCGCGGCTTCTACGAGATCGGGCGGGGCCAGTGGGCCGAAGAACGATGCATAGACAGGGGCGAGGAACTCCTTGCCGTCTTCAGCCTCGAGACCGGCGATGAGTCCGTCGACTGTGGCGACGAACGGATCTGATTCCGCGTTCCTGGATGGGGCGCGCACATAGGAGTCGACCATGACGAGTCCCTCTGTCCGGTCCGGATAGGACGCGGCGAACGTCAAAGCAGTAGGACCTCCACCGGCGTGGCCGAGAACCACGACCCTCTCGATCTCCTCGTGGTCCAGGATGGCGGCCAGGTCATCCGCATGGCGTCGTGCCGACTCGGCCGCCGGGCCAGCAGCCGACTGGCCCATGCCGCGGCGATCCCAACGGACCACACGGTGGTCGGAGGCGAAATGGGTCGCTTGGGCATCCCAATGGGCGGACTGCGAGAGCCAACCGTGAACGAAGGCGAGCGTAGAGCTGCCAGTGCCACCCACCTCGTAGGCCAACTCGGCTCCGGCAACGCTCAGGTGCTTCATCCGGCAATGGTACGCCGTTGAGCAACGGTGCTGCCGAGCCAGTCTGGCAGGTCAGGTCGGTCGGGGCAGACCGATGGCGTCATAGGAGTCCTGGCCGGCGTCGTAGCGGGCTTGCACCTCGCTCATCAGGGCGACGGAGTCGTCCCGTCGGGCGGGCACGGTCGCAGCCTCTCGGGTAGCGTCGAACGCATGGAAGATGCCGCATGAGTTGGCTGGTCGAAGGAGCCGGGTCGAGAGA
The DNA here is from genome assembly GCA_029861725.1 of Acidimicrobiia bacterium. GTDB lineage: Bacteria > Actinomycetota > Acidimicrobiia > Acidimicrobiales > SZUA-35 > CADEDH01. The sequence continues at coordinate 1,756 of JAOTYQ010000597.1, forward strand.
CGACCTGTTGGCCCTGCACCCAGCTCTGGCTGCCGATCACCAGCGTGTGCTCGACGAGGTGTGGCAATCGTCGGTCGATGCCTCCATCATCGAGTTCTGCCGGCTACGGACCGCAACGATCCTCGGCAATACTCGAGCGTGGTCCGAACCCCGTTCTGCGGCGGCGGTGGCCGCCGGTGTCGACGAGTCATTGGTGGCCGACCTGGCCAAGTGGTCGACCCACCCCGGCTTCTCTCCCGCTGCCAAGGCCTGCCTGGGCTTGGCCGAGCAGTACGTGATCGACGTACACGGCATCACCGACGCCCAGGTGGCCGAAGTGGAGCGACACGTTGGTCCCGATGGTGTGATCGCCCTCACCACTGCCTTGGCCGTCTGGGAGATCACGCACCGATTCGATAACGCCCTGCTCGACCCACCGCCCGAAGGAGACGCCTGATGTCCACCACCCCCCGCCTGCCGTCGGCGGTCGACGGAAAAGCCGCGTCGAGCCGAACCGTCCTGGCTCACAGCCCATCCGTGCGCAAAGCCTTCGACAGGATGTACGCGACCCTGTGGTCGAACGGGGCGGCGGATGTCGATGTCAAGGAGTTGATGCGACTTCGGAACGCCAGGGTGACCGACTGCGGTCTTTGACGCCAGATCCGCTTCGACCAGGCCCGTGAGGCTGGTCTCACCGAAGAGCTCGTCGACGACATCACCGACGATCATCAACACAGTGACCTGCCGGAGCACTACAAGGTGGCGTTGGCCTGGGCCGACAACATGTTGGCTGGCGGCTCCGCACCCGACGAGCAGCTCAAGATCAGGCTGCGCCGGTCGTTCACCGACGCCGAGATCATGGAGCTGACCTATGCGATGGGCAGCTTCATCGGCTACTCGAAGCAGCTGATCATGCTCGGTCTCGAGCCGGAGTCGATGCCGGTCACCGCCGTTCCGATCCCGAGCTAGGGGACGCCCACTGGAGACGGCGACGCGGCGAGCTGCTCGGCTGCCCCCAGATAGCTGGCCGGCGGTTCGTCCACGACGAACCCGCGCTGGCCGGCGGAAGACCGCGGGTGCGGGGAACATCGTCGTGGCTCGACAGGCGGCAAGGGCCCCGATCCAACAGTCCTACGCCGACCTCAAGAACCCCTGATCGGCCCTCTGGGGCAATCCCCTCCGACCAGCACCGCCCCAAGCGTCGGGCCGAAGGCACCGCAGTCCAGTGAGGTTCGCCGCTGTCCACCCGTATCGGTTGAACGGGCGATGATCCATTTCGGGCAGCCGAGACTCCGCTTCTATGCTGGCCGGAACGGAGGACTCATCATGCGTGTCGGCACAACGGTGATCTGTCAGAACTATGGCGACTGGGATCGCTACGAGGCGGCAGAACGGGGGGAGGCGGCCGAGACCGCTCCGGCCATCCCCGATCGTCAGATCTTCGCCGAGGAGGTGGGCCACGCCCTCCTGGCTGAGGAGCTCGGCTTCGACAGCGTTTGGACTATCGAGCACCACTTCACTCCGTACACGATGGTGACCAACCCGATCCAGCTCCTCACCTATTTGGCCGGCAGGACCGAACGGGTCGACCTGGGCACGATGGTGATCGTGCTCCCGTGGCACAACCCGGTGCGGGTGGCCGAGGACATTGCCATGCTCGACTCGCTCCTGGGCGAAAGTCGACAGGTCCTGGCCGGGGTTGGTCGGGGTCTAGGTCGGCGGGAGTACGCCGGCATGGGGATCGAGCAGGGAGAGGCTCGGGGCCGGTTCGACGAGGGGATCGAGATCATCCGGCAGCTCCTCAGCACCGGTGAGTGCACGTTCCACGGCGAGAACTTCACCGTTGATGGGGTGCGGCTGCGGCCCCAGCCCGGCCGTGATTTGTCGGACTCGCTTCTGTGTGCCGCCGGTTCGCCGGAGACGATGGCGGTGGTGGCGAAGCTCGACATCAAGCCGTTGATCATTCCTACGGCCCAGGTCCGGATCGCCCTCGGGGGAGCTCAGAACTACATGCGACTGCGCCACGAGGCCGGGCTGGCTCCGGTCAACACGAAGATGGCGATGTGGACCTACTGCGCCGAGACCGAGGAGGAGGCCGAGGCCGCGGCGGAGCGCTACATGTTGGAGTACACCGACT
>JAOTYQ010000598.1 GCA_029861725.1 Acidimicrobiia bacterium
GGCGGAAGCCGCCGGTGCCGGCGTGACGTTGCGCATCGACGGGCCGATCGACGACGCCCCGATCGAGGCCGACCTCGACCCGGTCCGGGTGCGGGAGATCGTCGCCAACCTGACCCGCAACGCCGTGCGGGCCACCTCCGGAGGCGGCTGCGTCTCGGTCCGAGTCCGACCGTCCGACCGTAGCGACGAAGCCGGAGTAGAGATCGAGGTGCGTGACGACGGCCGCGGGATCCCCGCCGCGGACCTGGAGCGGGTGTTCGACCGGTTCCACTCAGGCCCGGAGTCGGACGGCACGGGCTTGGGGCTCACGATCACCCGGAACCTGGTGCTGGCCCACGGCGGCGACATCGCGCTCGACAGCACCGAGGGCGAAGGCACCACGGTTGTCGTCTTCCTCCCCTTACACGCTGGCTGAGGCGGCGGGCTCCGTCCCGGCGGCGAGGCGGCTCGTCGATCATCGAGCGTCATCGCTTGCGATCGACGCCGCCGCCGCCAACACTGCGGCCACGATCCGTTCGGGCTCGGCGTTGGGATTCGCGGCGACCGAGCGCAGCCACGTCTCGGCATCGACAGTGGTCTGCGACACGAAGACGTCGTCGCGGAGATGGGCGCGGATCTCCGTGCTGTCACGGGAGCGATGCTTCCAGCACACGACACCGGTGGCCGGTGGCGAACGCGCCACCAGATCGTCGTGGCTGCTCACCAGGTCGTGGAGCTCATCGGCGAGTCGCATCGATCGGTCGATCATGGCCGCGATCCCGCTACGTCCATACGCGATCAGGGTGGCGAGCAACGGTACCGCGACCGCGCCGTGGGACCCCAGCACGCCGACGTTGGGGGCCGCGAGGTACGGACCGTCGACGCTGATCGAGGCATGAGCTCGATCGTGATCGGCGAAGAGCACGAGCGCCGACTCCTTCGGCTGGAACAACCACTTGTGGGCCGACACCGCCACGCTATCCGCCGCGTCGATCCCGGCCAGAAGGCCGGCGAACCGTTCGCTGAGGCGAAGTGGCCCCGCCCACGCGGCGTCGACATGGCGCCACCGCGCACCTCGTCCTGCGTCGAGCGGCTCGATCTCGCCGGTCGCCGTGGTTCCGGCGGTGAGAACTGCTGCGGCCGGACCAAGGTCTCCCGGATCGCCCCAATCGTCGATGGCGCGGAACGGTAGCGCCAGCAGGTGCGCAGCCTTGCGGACACTGACATGAGCGCTCGTGCTGGCGACGATCTCGGTGGCACCGGCCTGCCGCGCAGCCCACAGCGCTGTCAGGTTGGCGATCGTCGACCCGGGGGTCAGGTGGCCACCACCCATCCCGAAGAAGGGCGCGAGCCAGTCGACCACACGACGCTCGAGCTCTCGGGCCGCCGGGGCTGTGTCCGGATGCAGCAGGTTCTGGTTGCGGCTGGCGGTCCACATGCTCGTCGCCCACGTGATCCACGGCGTCGGTGGGTCCATGTGGGCGAAGAACCCCGGGGCAGAGAGGTCACGAGCCTCGAACAACACAGGCGGCGCCAGCGCTTCGAGCGCCGCCGACGGACCGAGGCCGACCTCGGGAATGACGTCGGGTAGCTCGCGAGCGACCGTCTGGCCCATCGTCGGGCGGGTGAGAAAGCGCAACGCTTCCAGTAGCCCTGGTTCGTTCGGCATGAAGGCATCGACATCCACGTCGGCATTCTGCTCGCTGCGGTATACCGATGCGCCGCTAGGCGAGGCCCTGATCGAGGACGATGTTGACCAGCGTGCCCGGCACGACGACCACCCTTCGCGGTGCGCGGTCACCGATCAACTCGGTGATGCGCTCGTCGTCGAGCGCAGCTTGGCGCAGAGTGTCGTCGGTGGCCTCGGCGGCGACGGTGATACGGGCTCTGACCTTGCCGTTCACCTGAACGGGCACGACGATCTCTTCCCGAGCGATGAGCTCGACGTTGGCCACGGGGAACGATTGGTGGACGACGGAGTCGCGATGGCCGAGCAGGGCCCACAGCTCCTCGGCGATGTGGGGCACGAGCGGGCCGAGCATGAGCACGAGAGGTTCGGCGACCTCGCGAGGGGTGGGGCCCGGGGTCTTGGTGATCTCATTGTTCAGCTCGGTGATGCGGGCGATGGCGGTGTTGAACCGGAGCGCGTCCAAGTCGATCCGGACTTTGGCGACGGTCGCGTGGAGCAGTCGTCGAAGGTGGTCGGGAGCGGGGACGTCGGCGACGGTCGTCGATCCGGTGTTCTCATCGACCACGTTGCGCCAGACCCGTTGGAGCAGCCGGTGAGACCCGACGACGGCCGTGGTATTCCACACACGGTCCTGATCGAGGGGGCCCATGAACATCTCGTGGAGCCGGAGGGTGTCGGCGCCGAACTCGTCGCACATATCGTCGGGTGTGACCGAGTTCTTCAGGCTCTTGCCCATCTTTCCCTGCGATCGGGTGACCGGCTGACCCTCGAAGAGGAACTCGCCGTCGCGCTCGACTACGGCGGACGCATCGACGTAGAAACCACGATCGTCCTGGTAGGCGTGGGCCTGAATGTAGCCTTGATTGAACAGTCGCTGGAAGGGCTCCGGGCCTGAGACGTGGCCGAGGTCGAACAGGACCTTGTGCCAGAACCGGGCATACAGCAGGTGCAGGACGGCGTGCTCCACGCCGCCGATGTAGAGGTCGACCCCGCCGACGCCTCCGTCTGGATCGGTCATCCAGTACCGCTCGACGTCGGGATCGACGAATGTGTCCTCGTTCGTCGAGCCCAGTCGACCAGGTCGGGCAGCTCGAGTGGCAGTTCGGTCTCGGGCAGAGCTAGCGGTTCCCCATCATCGCCGTAGACGATGGGAAAGGGCTCGCCCCAGTACCGCTGACGGCTGAAGAGCCAATCGCGCAGCGTGTAGCTGGTGGTCTGGCTGCCGGCGCAGCTGCTGTCGAGCCACTCGACGATTCGACGCTTGGCATCGGCGACGGAGAGGCCGTCGAGGAAGGAGCTGTTGATCGCCGTACCATCGCCGAGATAGGCCTTGCCTTCGAAATCGTCGGGAGGCTCGACGGTCCGCACGATCGGCAGGTCGAACCGCTCGGCGAAGTCCCAGTCACGGTCATCTTGCCCGGGTACTGCCATGATGGCACCGGTGCCGTAGTCCATCAGCACGTAGTCGGCAATGAAGATCGGGATTCGCTCCCCGGTGGTTGGCACGGCGGCGAACGCTCCGATGAACACACCGGTCTTGCCGGCAAGCTCCCGCCGATCGAGGGCAGTCTTCCGGCCGGTTGCCAACCGGTAGGTGGCTACCGCCTCGAGCGGTGACGCAGCACCGGCCGTCCATGCTGCGTTCGTCCCGTCGGGCCACGTGGCGGTGACCAGCGCGTCCACCATAGGGTGCTCGGGCGCCAGGACCAGGCAGGTGGCACCGAACAGGGTGTCCGGACGAGTAGTGAACACCGAGATCGGGCCGGCGTCTCCGTCGGTGGGGAAGTCGATGGTTGCTCCCACGCTCCGGCCAATCCAGTTGCGCTGCATGGTCTTCATCGCCTCGGGCCAGTGGAGGTGGTCGAGGTCGTCCAGGAGGCGATCGGCATAGGCCGTGATCCGCAACATCCACTGCTTCAGCGGGCGCCTGAACACCGGATGGTTGCCCCGTTCGCTGCGTCCATCGGCCGTCACCTCCTCGTTGGCCAGCACCGTGCCAAGACCGGGGCACCAGTTGACCGATGCTTCGCTCCGGTAGGCGAGGCGGTAGGCGTTCACCAAGCGTCGACGCTCGGTGGGGCTCAGCTCGGGCCATCGCCGGGCGCCTGGGGTTGGACGCGAGCCATCGGCGAAGGCCGATAGCAGCTCCGTGATGGGCCTGGCCCTCTGCACATCGTCGTCGAACCAGCTATTGAAGAT
>JAOTYQ010000599.1 GCA_029861725.1 Acidimicrobiia bacterium
TCGGTTGGCTTCTTGCCCCGTCGACCGCTCGGCGTCGCCGGCGGCTTGGCCCCCCAGGTCGGCTGTCCCCAGTTCGACGGCAACTGATTGGTCACGGCGGTCCCCCGATCACCCGTATCGTCCTGCCATTGTCGTCAACCACCGGCCACGGGCCAAAACCGACCGACGTCGCACCGGTTGACGTGCCGAGCGGGCCCGATAGCCTATGGTCTTCGTGCCCCGCTCGGAGCACCACGCCCCAGTCGCAGGATCAGATCATGGCCGTCCCCAAGAAGAAGAAGTCGAAAGCGAAGACCCGTAGTCGTCGGGCCTCGGCTTGGTCGTTGGGGGCCCCGGCTCGGAGCGGGTGTCCTCGCTGCGGTGCGGTCAAGCGGCCGCACCGGGTGTGCGGCTCCTGTGGCTGGTACCACGATCGCCAGGCGGTCGACGTCGGGTAGTCGGCGTCCTCGCCTTCTCCTGATCGACCCACCGAATCCGTGAGCGAGCGACTCCCCGTCGCCGTCGACGCCATGGGTGGCGATAACGCGCCCACGGTGATCGTCGCTGGCGCGAAGCTGGCGGTGGAGAAGTTCGGGGTGGGGGTCGTGCTGGTCGGTGACCCGGATCGGCTCGGCGAGACCGGTTCGCTGCCGGTGCTACCAGCGTCGGAAGTGGTCGAGATGGGGGCCGAGCCGGCATCGAGCGTCCGGCGGCTGAAGGACTCCTCGATCGTCCGCGCCGCCGAGGCGGTGCGGGATGGTGCGGCGTCGTCCCTGCTGAGCGCAGGCAACACCGGAGCCGCAATGGCGGCCTCGCTGTTGCGGATGGGTCGCATCAAGGGGGTGGCCCGCCCGGCGATCGCAGTGCCGTTCCCCGTGCCGGGCTCGACTCCGACCACCGTCCTCGACTGCGGGGCCAACGCCGACTGCCAGCCGGAGTGGCTCGTCCAGTTCGCCGTGCTCGGTTCGGTGTACGCCAGGGAGCGGTTCGGCCTGGCCGAGCCCCGCGTCGGCATCTTGACGATCGGGGAGGAGGCGGGCAAGGGCAATGCGCTGGTCAGGACGGCGTGTGAGCTCTTGGAGAACGGCGATTGGGTCGATCGGTGCGGCGCCCGCTACCTCGGCAACGTCGAGGGACGCGATCTCATGATCGGGACCGCCGACGTTGTCGTGACCGACGGGTTCACCGGCAACGTGGTGCTCAAGTCGCTGGAGGGCGGCTTCGCCGTGTTCGAGCGCACGGTCCGCGAGGCCCTCACCTCGACGCCGGCAGTGGCCGCCACCGCCGATGTCGTGGAACCGGTGCTCGATCCGGTGTTCGAGACCTTCGACCCGGCGCTGACCGGTGCCGCCATGCTGCTCGGCACCCGTGGAGTCGCCCTCATCTCGCACGGATCATCGTCGCCGATGGCGATTGCTCATGCTATCTCGACCGCCGATCAGCTTGTGGATATCGGCATCGTCGAGCGTCTTCGACAATCGATGACACCCAGCAGTTGAGCAGGTGCGGAGGCCCTGTGGGCCCCCGCGTAGTTTTCCACAGACCCCGCCTTCAGAGTCGAGATCGGCTAGGCTGGTTTCCCCAGTACCGGCAACACGGTGGGGGGCCGACGAGGTAACCCGGGTCCGTGAGTCGCTGAACGTCAGCAGAAGTCATCGAGAGTCGTCGGAGTCGTCCCCTGTCGTCACCCCGACGAGACGGTCGTAGTTGAGGTTTGAAGGAGAAGGCATGCCCGCAGAGACGCACATGGAGCAATCGCCCATGAGCCGCGATGACATCGTAGGGCTGGTCCGTGATCGCCTCTCTGACATCCTCGAGATCGAGCCGGAGCAGATTCGCGAGGGCGACTCGTTCGCCGATGACCTCGACGCCGACTCGCTCGCCCTCATCGAGCTGGTGGAGGCGCTGGAAGAGGAATTGGCCGAACGGACCGTCGGGTTTCGCATCGAAGACGAAGACCTCCAAGATCTCAAAACCGTCCGTGATGCGGTTGACTACGTCCATGGCAGAGTTGGGGCATAACACTGGTAGATGAGGGGCAGCTGGACGCGTTCTGCGAACGTCTGGGTCATCGGTTCGGCGACCCGGACCTCCTGACCCTTGCCCTCACACACCGCAGCTACTGCGCCGAGCACCCGGTGAACGAGCCGAACGAGCGGCTCGAGTTCCTCGGGGACTCGGTTCTCGGACTCGTCGTGACCGACCACATCTACCAGTCCTACCCGGACCTCCCCGAAGGCCAGCTCGCCAAGCTACGAGCCTCGGTCGTCAACACGGCCACTCTGGCCGAGCTGGGCCGCGCGATGGACGTCGGGCCGCTCCTACGTCTCGGCAAGGGTGAGGACCAGTCGGGGGGTCGCGAGAAGGAATCGATCCTGGCCGATGCGCTCGAGGCGCTCTTCGGCGCTGTCTACGTCGATGGCGGCTGGCTCGAGGCCCAGAGGGTCGTCCTCCATCACACGTTGCCCGCAATCATCGAGGCGGCCGAGCAGCCGGGCCGTAAGGACTACAAGACCCAGCTCCAGGAGCTGACCGCCCGCCTCGCCCTCGGCACGCCCGTGTACCAGATCGACGGCTCTGGTCCCGATCACGACAAGCGATTCACCGCGGTCACCATCATCGACGGGATCCCGCGAGGACACGGGGCCGGCACGTCGAAGAAGCGGGCCGAACAGGTGGCGGCCCGCTCCGCCTACACCGCCGTTCTCACTTCCGTAGCCAACGAGATGCCAGCGAGCGAGGACAGGACCGATGGTCAAACTTGAGCTGCCCGAGATCGAGACGCTCCGCCGTGATCTCGAACGGGACGCTGTGAGCCGCAAGATCAAATCAGCCGAAGCCGTCGTGCTGAAGTCGATGCCACGTCACAAGACCCGCAAGAGCTTCGAGGAGCACCTCGTCGGCTCGAAGGTCTTGGGGGCCGAGCGGATCGGTCTGCAGTTGCTGCTCCGGCTCGACAACGAGCACGTGATCGTGATCTCCCTGGGGGAGAACGGCCGACTGCTACGCACGGCAACCAAGACCAAGCAGACCGACGACACGGTGGCCGTCATCACGTTCACCCAGGGTGGCGACCTCCGCATCCTCGACAAGAACGGCACCAGCGCCGTCCACGTCGTCCACGCCGACGAGCTCGAGGAGGTCTTGCCGGCCCCCGACGAGGTGGGGCTCGACCTGCACGAGCGGCCGGTGTCGTGGGTCGAGTTCGGCCGGCTCGTCATGAGCAAGAAGATGCCGCTCAAGCTGTTGCTGACCGACTCGTCGATCTTCGTCGGGATCGGCGACATCTACAGCAACGAGATCCTGTTCGACGCCGGTCTCCGGCACGACCGGTTGTGCAACGAGCTGTCGACCCAGGAGATCCGGCGGTTGTACCGGTCGGTCGTTGGCATCCTCCACGACGCCATCAAGTACGGCGGCACCTCTCTCGAGGATCGACCGTTCGTCGACCTGAGCGGCAAGGCCGGGGAATACACCGAGCACCTGGCTGTGTACGGACGAGCCGGAGAGCTCAGCCCGCGGTCGCGGATCCCGATCCAGAAGACCAGCTTCAAGCACCAGGTCGTCTACTACTGCACGACACAGGTCTGAGTCGTACGCCCCTGCGGGGCTCAGCTCGACCAGGTTTGGCCTGCGGCCAAACCTGGTCGAGCACGAGGGCTGCATGGAGGATGACGGCTCCAACGGCTGACCCCCCGAGATTCACGGAAGAACGCTCGCTAGACGACTCGCTTCGAGCGGAGGTCGTCGATCTCGGCCTCCGCGTAGCCCAGCTCGGCGAGGATGTCGGCGGTGTGCTGGCCGAGCGTTGGTGCGGGATGGCGGATAGACGTGTCGACCGCCGACATCGCAACCGGGAACTCGGCGATCGGTGCCGGCTGTGACAGC
>JAOTYQ010000600.1 GCA_029861725.1 Acidimicrobiia bacterium
CGACTGCAGCTGGACCCTCGCCGGCATCCCGCTCGCGCTCGGTAGCGGTTTCGACGATTTCAGCGACCGCAGCCGCGCCGATGCTCTCGAGAACGACCCGGGAATCGACCGCGAGCTTCGTCGTCGCCTGTTCTGGACCATGCACGACGCCGGGTTCGTCCTCATCGACTGCGAGTGGTGGCACTTCGAGTACGGCACGAACCGCTGGGCCGGAATCACCGGCGTCGCTCCGGTCTTCGGCCCCGCATCGCTCCCGGGTACGTGACCGCCACGGCGGTGTCGGCCGGCCGCGACCGGCGAATCCTGACCACCGCGACGGTGGCGACCACCGGCGCGGTGTTGCCGGTGTTCTTGACCGGCGCGGTGGGCGTACAGCTCCGCGCCGACCTCGACTTCGGCGAAATCGGTCTCGGTCTGATCTTCGCCAGCTACTTCGCGGCCGCCGCGCTCGGCTCGTTCTCGCTGGGGCATCTGAGCCAACGGACCGGCCCGGTCGCCGCGTTGCGAGTCGGACTCGTCCTCAGCGCGATCGTGTCGCTGTCGGTCGCGGCGTTCGCGCGCTCGTTGGTGTGGCTGACCGTGCTCATCGCGGTGGCCGGTCTGGCCAACGCCATCACCCAGCCGGCCACGAACCTCCTGCTCGCCGATCGCCTGCCGGCCCGCCGCCTCGGGTGGGCGGTCGGCCTGAAGCAGTCGGGCATGCCGCTCGCCAGCATGCTGGCGGGACTGTCGGTACCCGCGCTCGCGACCACCGTCGGCTGGGAGTGGGCATACGTCGTCGGCGCGTTGCTCTCGGTGCTCGCGCTGGCAATGACCGTGGGATCGGCGTCGGCCGAGCCGTCCGACACCCCCAGGCGACCCGATGGGCCACCGGCGTCGCCGGACACGCCTCGCCGGGTGCTGTGGTTCCTCGCGCTCGGCATGGTCTTCGGCGCGGCAGCAGCGAGCGGGCTCGGGTCGTTCCTGGTCAGTGCGGCCGAAGATGCGGGTGTCGCCCCCGGAGCCGCCGGGTTGTTGTTGTCGGCCGGAAGTCTCATCGGCGTGGTCGTTCGCCTCGTGATGGGCGCTCGGGCCGGTCTGCATCCCGAGCGGACCCTTCGGACGGTGGCGATCATGTTGACGCTGGGTGCGGCGGCGTTCGGCCTGTTGGCGGTGCACCGGGCGTGGGTCATCATCGCCGTCACCCCGTTGGCGTTCGGCGCAGGATGGGCCTGGCCCGGGCTCTTCAACTTCGCGATCGTTCGGGCCAACCGTCGTGGTGCCGGCGCGGCGACGGGTATCACCCAGACCGGGACCTATCTCGGGGCATTGGGCGGCCCGCTGCTGTTCGGGGTGATGGTCGACCAGTGGTCCTACACCGCGGCCTGGAGCGCTTCGGCCGTGCTCGCGGTGGCCGCGGCCGCTGTCTTCTCGGTGGGCGACCGCCGGCTGCGTCACTCATAGGCGGCATCGACCCACCAGCGACCGGCTTCGAGGCCCAGTAGTCGGGCCTTCCCGTCGTTCGTCACGACCTGGAATCGAGCTCGCCGACGACGGTGATCGGGGTCCCACCAGCGTTCGTCGAGGGGCCACGGACCGGCCCACCCGACGATCTCGAGCCACAGCTGGGAGCCGTCGCCCTCCGACAACCATCGGGGAGGGGCCGACACCGCACCCCTGCCCGTGACGGTGACCGGCTCCCGCTGTTCGTCGACGACGAGGGCCGGGAGCGGCTCGGACCGCACCACCATGGGAGAAGGTGGCGGGAGGCGACCCGGCCATGGCGCCTCGGCTCGTTGCCGGTCGATGGCCACCCGCCCCTCGACCAGGTCGATTCCGTCGACCGGGACCAGGACCAGCTGTTCGTGGGGTTGGCGTCCGCCGCGGCGTTCCGGAACGCTGACCGATCGGGGGCCGAGCAGCCCCTGCACCCTCGCGACCCCCCGAGCCGCCCGCTCGGCAACCTCGGTCCGACCGCCCCAGAATCCGAGCTGGCGACCCCGAGCCGGACCGATCTCGTCGGGACGCAGCACCAGCTTGACGAGCCCTCCCGTCGGGCGTGAGGCCGGTGACCCGTTGAGCCAGCCGTCGAGCTGCCACCGCACTCGTTCGGCAACGGCATGGGGTCCGAGCGCACCCTCGTGACGCCAGAGCCGCTCGCGGATCTCGCCGTGTTCGGTTTCGGCTCCGATGAGGACTCGCGTGCTGATCGCTCCCTTGGCTGCCAGCCGCTCGTCGAGCTCATCGGCCATCACCTTGGCCACGAAGGCTGCTCGGTCGACCCGTTCGACCGGCGGGTCGAGCTCGGTCACGACCTCGAGGTCGGGGGGCGGATCGGTGCCGGCAGGAGGCCGTTCATCGAGACCGGCGGCCAACCGATGGGCGGCGCTGCCCTCGGTGCCGAACCGGCCGACGACCGCGGCCCGATCGAGGGCTGCGAAAACGCCGAGGGTGCCGAGCCCGAGCCGCACGAGCACATCGGCCAGGTCGGGCCGGTCGAGGACCCGGACCGACAAGGGGGCGAGAAACGCCGGCGACTCGCCGGGGGCCACGATGTGCACTCCCCCATCGCGAGCCCGCCGGGCTGCGAGCTCGGCTGCGAACGGACCGTCGGCGATCCCCACCCGAACCGATCCCCGTCCTTCCAGTGCTCGCGTGACCACGTCGACCACCCGTTCGGCCAGGATGGCGTCGCCACCGAAGTACCGCGAAGGACCTCTGGTGGTCATCAGGCAGCTTCCCGGGCGAGACAGCTCGAGCCGGGGCGTGATGGCATCGAGCGCAGCGGCGATCGCTTCGAAGTGACGGGCCTCGGCCGCCGGGTCGCGCTCGAGGACCACCAGCCCCGGGCATCGACCTTGGGCAACCCGGCGACGGAGACCACTCGTGACCCCATGGCTCCTGGCGGCCGGTGTGCAGGCCACGACCCGATTCGCGTGCACGACCGCCACCAGCTCGTCGAAGGAACGGCAGCCGGCCACCACGGGCCAGTCGGGGCACCACACCGCAAGCGTGCGGGTGACCGACATCAGCCCGCTTCGAGCAGTCCCGGCCCGACCGGCGAAGAACCAGCCGCCGCCACCAGTTCGATGTCGGAGCCGGCCCAGGTCTCGGAGGGCCGGGCGGCGTCGCTGATCCGACCATGGAGATCGGGGAGCCAGAGCGTCAGCTTGCGACGAGGCCGGGCATCGCGCCTGGCGACCGCGGTGACCGTGAGCCGGCGGGCCTGCAAGACACCATGACCGAGGCCGAGACCGTCCCAGTTGCACTCGATCACATCGAGCCGTACGTCGGGGGCTTCGGGCCAGCCCCACCGGCCGACCTGCACGATCACCGACCCCCGTTCCCGGGCCCGGGCCCGGAGGCGCCGCGCCTGACCGGCGTCGACGCGGTGACGAGTGACGATCAACACCAGGTCGAAGGCGTCGACCAACGCCGCAGCCACTGCTCCCCACTGACCGGGTTCGGGAGGTTCGACCACCACCAACCGGTCGAGAGCCACACCCGATTCCTCGACAGCGGCCAGACCCAGCCGGTCGGCCCCCAACACCGCCACCCAGCACCCGGCGGCTGATGCTGCGGCACACGTGGCCACCGCCAACGACAGTGCCCCCCCGGACCCGGCTGCAGCCACCACTGTGCCCCTTTGGAGCGTTCCTCTCGGGAACAACGGCACCAGGGCATCGAGGACCGGCATGGTCTGGTCGCCGGCGAAGGAGACGGGCGCGACCCGGTGGGCAATGCCATCGAGACGGTGCCGGCGATCGGACAGTGACAGATGCGGGGAAGCCATACGCATCCCCGAGTATCGAACATATGTTCGATACTCGCAACTCGCTCCAGCTCGCTCAACCCTCGATCTGGGGAACCTCGACGCCGGGCCGGT
>JAOTYQ010000601.1 GCA_029861725.1 Acidimicrobiia bacterium
GCTGTGGCCCGAGAGCGGCTGCGAGGAATCTGGGCCGCAACGATCACACCTTTCACCGACGACCTGGCCGTCGACGAGGACGGCTGGCGTCGCAACCTCCGGCACTGGTACGGCGAGCTGGGCATCGAGGGCCTGTTCGTCAACGGCAAGCAAGGCGAGTTCGCGTCGATGACCGTTCGGGAGCGGAAGCGAACCGTGGAGATCGCGGTCGAGGAGGCCCGCTCGTTCGACGGCGGTGTGCTCGTATCGGTGTCCGACCAGAACATCGAGGTGGCAGCCGAGCTCGCCCGTCACGCCGAGGCCGTAGGGGCCGACCACATCGTCGCTCATACACCGCTGCTGTACTTCGGGGCGAACACCGACGACACGATCGTCGGCTACTATACGTATCTGGCCGACCAGGTCGACATCGGGCTACTCCTCTGGAACCAGCCGCCAGACTGCGGCTACCTGCTCGAACCGGAGCTGTGCGTCCGGATGGCGACCGAGATCCCCAACATCGTGGGCATCAAGTACAGCGTCGGTCGAGACACCTACGCCGAGCTGACCCGACTTGCCGGCAGCAGCCTCATCGTCAGCAGCTCCTCCGAGCCGCACTGGCTCGACAACATCATCGAGCTCGGCTGGCAGGTCTACCTGTGCTCGACGCCACCATTCCTGCTCCAGACCGCCGACGACCGGCGCATGGCGCACTACACCGAGCTCGCGTTCGCCGGCGAGGAGCGACGAGCCCGGGAGGTGCACGCCAGCCTCGCCTCCGTTCGCCACGCCCTGGCGTCGACCAGGCCGGCGGGCAAAGCCACCGCTCATCAGAAGTACTGGCAGGAGCTGCTCGGTCAGGCCGGGGGCCCGGTCCGCCGACCGCTTCTCAACCTGACCGCAGCCGAGAAGGAGGCGACGAGGGAGGCGTTCGACGCCTGCGGCCTCGGGACCGGAGCGGCTCGCCTCGGCTGACGGCTACGCCTGGCGCGTTTGGACGGCGCGATGGTGAGCGGGTAGAGGTAGATCATGTCAGGCGCGCTCGCCGATGTTCGAGTGATCGAGTTCGCCCAGGTGGTCGCCGTCCCCGTCGGCGGCGCGCTGCTGGCGGGCCTCGGGGCCGAGGTGATCAAGGTCGAGCCCCTGGCGGGCGACGCATCACGGCTCGTCCGCCCGACCGGCTCGAAGGGGCAAGGCCGGCTGTTCATCGTGCACAACCGGGGCAAGAAGAGCGTCGGCCTCGACCTCACCCATGAGCGAGCCAGGGAGGTGATCGAACCCCTGGTGGCCTCGGCCGACGTGGTGACGACCGGGTTCAAGCGCGCCGACTTGCCTCGCTATGGGCTGACCTACGGGGAACTGTCGGCCATCAAGCCGGATCTCGTGTATGTCGAGAGCACGCCGTACGGGCCGGCAGGACCGATGGCCGACCTTGGTGGCTATGACCCCGTTGCCATGGGCCTGTCGGGGGTGGCGTTCCAGGCGGCGTCCGAGCTGCGGGGAGCACCGAAGACGATGGTGCCGGCCTTCGCCGACTTCGGCACGGGGTTCTTGACTGCCTTGGGGGTCGTTGCCGCGCTCCGCCATCGGGACCTGACCGGGGAGGGCCAGAAGGTTGAGACGTCGCTGCTCGCGACGGCGATGGTGTACTCCTCCCAATCGAGCAACTGGATCGAGCGCCTCGACAACGACCGGGCTGATCGGTTGGCCGTCCAGCTCGCCGCCGCCCAGACCGAAGGTGCCCCCTTCGCCGAGCAGCAGGCACTGTGGTGGCGGTCGTTCCGCCCTGACAATCACGCCAACGCCACGTTCCGCTACTACCGGTGCGTCGATGGCTTCATCTCGGTGGCCTGCCTGTCGCCCGGGCTCGTCGCCCGATTCCACCGGGCCCTGGAGGTCAGCGATCCGCGCCACCGAGATGGCTGGGATCCCCGAGCTCCGGGCGCCGACGAGGAACTCATCGACTGGGTCACCTCGATCGAGTCGACCTTCGCCAAGCAGCCCTGCGAATTCTGGCTGCGCCACCTCACCGAACACGGGGTGCCGTGCGGCCGGGTCAACACGTCGGAGCAGGCGGTCGACGACCCCCAGGTCGTCGCCAACGGCTACTTGAGCGACTTCGACCAGCCCGGCCTCGGCCCGATGCGCTCCTACGACTCGCCTGTCCGATTGTCGGGCTCACCGACGCCGCCGCTCGGCCCGGCCCCGGCCGTCGGTGCCGACACCGGTGACCTGCTGGCCGACCTCGGGCTCGGGGCTGAGCATGTCGCCGACCTGCGGCTGGCGGGCGTGATCGCCTGATCCCGCGATCACGAGAGCGTCTCAGCGGCAGCGGTGAAGGTCAGCAGTCCGGGCTGCGCCTCAGCGGCGGAGCTCGCCCAGCAACCCGGAAAGCGTCTCCAGCTGGGTCCGCACGTCCTCACAGCCGACGCGGACACACAGGTGCTCGGCCCCGGCGTCGATGAACTCCCGCAACCAGGCCCCGACCATCGCCTCGGGGCCCGCGATCGACCCCTGCTGCTCGGCGATGATCGCATGCGGCACCCCGTAATACAGCTCGGAGTGCTCGTGCAGCGCCTTCTCGGCCGGTGCCGCCGCACCGAACACCACCGTCAGGTAGGCCGCACCGACGACGTCGGCCGGGTTCCGCCCCGCCGCCTCCGCCACCTCCCGGACTCTGGCCAGGCCGGCGGCGAACCGCTCGGGTGTGGTGGCGGTAGGGAACCAGCCATCAGCACCTCTACCGGCTCGCTCCAGTGTCCGAGGACCCGAGCCGCCGCACCAGATCGCCGGACCGTCGGCCGAACCCGGAAGCGGGTACACCTGGTCGCCGTCGGTGCCGAGCCAGAGACCGCGGACCCGCTCGACGACCGTCCACGAGAGGCTCGCTCGGCGCTCGAAATCGGTGCCGACCAGTCCGTGGTCGACCGCGACCCCAGGGGTGCCCGGTCCGGCGCCGATGCCGAGGATGAACCGCCCTCCCGAAAGAGCGTCGAGCGTCGCCGTGGCTTGCGCGAGCTGTTCGGCGTTTCGGAGCGAGGGGAGCAGCACCGCGGTGCCCAAGCGTACGCTGCTCGTGCGGGTGGCGACGCCGGCCAACAGTGTCAGCGGCTCCGCCCGAGGTCTGGCCAGGAGCGAGTCACCGGCCCACACCGAGTCGAACCCTGCCGCCTCGGCGTTGACCGCCAGATCGACGAGCGGCCTAGGATCACCCGAGCCGTCCCCGTACATCACCGCTTCACGCGTCGGTAGTAGCACCCCGATCTCGACCATGGCCGCCAACCTAACCCTTCGAGCCGAGCGGTTGCCCCGATGCCTTCGAGGTCAGGGCCGGAAGCAGGAGAGCTCTCGGCCCGCTGGGCGACGCTGCGCCCTTCACCGGATACGGCGCACCTCCGGCTGGACGATGACCCAGATGACGAGGGCCACGAGCCCGCTGGTGAGAGCGCCCAGCAGGGCTTGCGAGGGCCCGACGACCTCGGCCACCACGCCGAGGACGAGAATCCCGAACGGGAGCCCACCGATGGCCATGGACAGCATTCCCATGGCCCGGCCCCGTACATCGTCGTCGGCCACGGAGAGGACGAGGGCGCTCTGCGTGGCGCCGAACAATCCGCCGCCGACACCGGCGAGGAGCACTGCGGGGTAGGCAACCGACAGGCTGCCGGCGAGCGGCAGACCGATCAGGCACGCGATGGCGAGGAAGCTCCCGGTCACATAGACCAGACCGCGACGGCGGGGGA
The DNA here is from genome assembly GCA_029861725.1 of Acidimicrobiia bacterium. GTDB lineage: Bacteria > Actinomycetota > Acidimicrobiia > Acidimicrobiales > SZUA-35 > CADEDH01. The sequence goes on from JAOTYQ010000601.1 coordinate 3,723, forward strand.
CGGCGATCGCCACGCCGAGCGAGCCGAGCATCATCCCGGTGCCGGTGGCGCTGCCGAGGAGACCGGTGGCGAACGCCGACAGCTCGAGCTCTTCGGCGAAGACCGGCACCATCGGCAGGAAGCTGAACATGAAGACGTTGA
>JAOTYQ010000602.1 GCA_029861725.1 Acidimicrobiia bacterium
AACACCGAGCGGAGCAGCGACTCCATCGCCTGGCCGATCAGCAATCCGACGCCGACACCGGCGAGCGCGCCGAGCACCCCGACCTGCACACCGACCAGCATCGGCCGGATCGCCAGGCGCCATCGGGCCACGCCGAGCGCCATGCCGATCCCTATCTCCCGCCGCTGGGCCTCTACGATCCGGCTCACGAGGTTGAACGCAGCGAGCGCAGCCGCCGCCAGCACCAGCGCCGACAGGGCGTTCCAGAACCGCTGATCGTTGTCGATGTCCTCGTACAGCACCCTCACTGCGGTTGCGTCGTCCCGGGTGGTGACCGTGGCGCTGATCGTCGAACCGGCCACCGCCGCGGCGAGCCGGTCCTCGGTCGCAGCACGGTCTGCGCCGTCGGAGAGTGTGAGCACGACGTCGTTGACCTGACCGGTCCGGCCGGTCACGTCCTGGGCGGTGTCGAGCGGCAGATAGGCGATGGCCAGCTCACCCTCGCCGAAGAGGCTCCCCTCCGGACCTTCATAGAAGAAGTCCTCGGGCGAGACGCCGTGACCGACGTAGTCGAGCTCGTGCCCGCCGATCAGGGTCACGGTCCCCTCGGTTGGCAGATCGTAGAACTCGGCGAACTTGCCCTCGAGCACCGCTTCGGCGGCGCCGACCGGGGGCGCGTCGCCGTCTTGGATCCACAGCTCGTCGACGCCGGGATCGGCTCCGAGCTCCATCCCCACCAGGCGGGCGGCGAGCAGGATCGGCCCGTCGGGCCCGGTTGTCGCCATCTGGCTGTCGACCACCAACCGCTCCGACACGGCCTCGATCGAGCCGTCGTCGACCTGGGCCACGAGGGCGGTGAGCCGACCTTGCTCAACGAACGTTCCGGGACTGAGCGTCACCCGAAGATCGTGCATCCCGAGGGTGCCGAAGCTCGCGTCGTTCGACAGTCGCCGCCACGTGGCCGTGCTTCCCAGTCCGGCGAACACACCGATCCCGATGGCGAGGACGAGGGCGATCGTGGCGACGGCGACCCAACGGTCCCGCAGGTCCCGCCACGACCACCGCAACCACAGCCACCGCGCCGCTGGGACATCGCCCTCACCGACGACCGTGACACGGCCGCGGTCGGCACGGTCGTCCTCGACCCCGTCGGCGGACCTTGGTGCGGTCCGGGTCGAGTCGGTCTCCGGCGAGTCGGTCACCACTGCAGGTCCCCGATCTCGGCCCGCCCGCCCGCCGGTGGCCCGTCGGCGACGATCCTGCCGCTCGACAGCTCGAGCACCCGATCGGCCACGCGGGAGATCTCACGGTTGTGGGTCACGATCAACACGGTCATGCCGGCAGCGGCCTGGGTCTCCAGTACCCGAAGGATCTGGACCCCGGTCCGGAAGTCGAGCTCACCGGTCGGCTCGTCGGCCAGCAGAATCGGGTTCCCGGTCGCCAGCGCCCGGGCGATGGCAACCCGCTGCTGCTCACCGCCCGACAGCTGGTGGGGGAAGTGACGGACCCGGTCGGCGAGGCTCACCTGGTCGAGGGCCTCGAGAGCTCGGCGGTGGGCATCGGGTCGCTGCGATGCATCAGCCCCGAACTTCACGTTCTCGTAGGCGGTGAGGGCGGGGAACAGGTTGAAGGTCTGGAAGATGAAGCTGACGGCCGTGCGTCTGATGGCGGCCCGTTCGGCTTGCCCGGACCCGCTCACCTGCTGTCCGTCGATCCGGACCGAGCCCGACGTCGGCGTGTCGAGCGCTCCGATCATGTTGAGCAGCGTCGTCTTGCCGCTACCGGACGGGCCGAGGATCACGACGAACGCGGCCTCGTCGATGTGCAGATTCACGTCGTCGAGCGCGACGACGTCCCGATCTCCGATCTCATACCGCTTCGACACCTCGTCGAGGTCGATCCTGGTGCCTTTCGGACCGCCGTCGTCCTCGATACGCATCCGGGGCGTGGTCGTTTGGTGCGACATGCGATCAGCGTGAGAGCAACCCCGGACCCATCGACAGAGGAGAACGTCATCAGTTGCCCGGCGTTCAACACTGCGTTCAACAAACGGCGAGAACATCGCCGACAGAACACGTGAGCAGTTAGTTTTGGAGCAATGGCCTGGCGTAGACGAGGCGACGTGTTGCGCTGGTGGCGACAAGATGTCCTCGGCCTCACCCAGCAACAAGCCGCCGCCCGCCTCAACGTGCAGCCGAGCTCGCTCTCGAACTGGGAGCGGGCCACCCGGGGGATCTCGATCGACCTCGACCTGGTCGACGACGCGCTCAAGGGGGAGGGGGTCCTCGCCGGTCTGCTCTGGGCCTACGGTAGCCCGGAAGGGCTTGACGCCGGTCACCTCTGGACGAAGGTCTTCCCCGGCGAATCGGGCCCGGTGTGGGTCTGGTTGCGGACGACGACGCCGAAGGTCGTCCTCGAGGCCGAGTGGGGGGTGGCCCGGGTCGAGGCCTCGCTCGAGATGGGAGCGAATGGTGTCTTCCTGACTGCGGGTGCGTCGGTTCCCGACTCGCCCGTCGTGATCCACCTGTCCAAACCGGGCTGGGCCGACTTCGGCTGGGGTGAGCTGCCGGTCGACATGCCAGACGCGCCGGTGCTCCCGGCGGTCGAGATGTTCGAGGCCAGCAGCGCCAGCGGCAAGTTCATGATCCTCTGGCGGCAGAACCTGGCCACCAAGCTTTCGTCGGGCTCCGACGAGATCGTGGATTTGGCCAAGCAGATCCCGAAGTCGGTCAGCAGCTACGTGGCCGCATCGGACGGGAATCGCTCGACCCAGCCTCCGAAGAAGTGGCCGCCTCATCCCGAGGGGATCGATGCGGTCGAGCGTCGGGCGTTCGCCCGGTTGCGCAAGGCCCGAGACCTGTCGCTCATCCAGCTGTCGGACCGGCTGGCCAAGTGCACCGACGTCGAGGTCAGCCGCGACACGCTTCGTCGCTTTGAGATCGATGTCGGCAAGCCTCACCATCCAATGCTGCCGGTCGCCCTCGACCACGCCCTGGGAGCCGACGGCCGACTCGCCGTATTGGAGATCCGGGCCTCCAAGGGCCGCGGCACGATCACGTTCCCGCCGTACTGGCGAGGTCCGGTGTGGATCGACTTGACGGTGCCCGACGGGGGAGCGGAGCTGGTGCTGCATCGTGGCCGCTGGCACCGGGAGCTTCCGCTCGACGCATCGGCCCTGGTCTGTCTGCACTGGTTCGATCCGTCGGTCCCGCTACGGATCCAGGCCGACGACGATGTGCAGTGGCGCGCCGGTGTTGGCCGGCGGGCCGGCGCTCAGCCCGTCGATCAGAACTGGGAGCCGACCAGCTACGACACCGCCCAGCAGGCCCTGTCGGAGACCGAGCAGGCCATCCTGCGAGCGGCCGACCGCACCGCCGACACGCACCTCTACGTCGAGCGCCCGACGCACGACCGCACCGTCGACGACCGCAACGACGACGTCGAGGGTGGCGAGGGCGCCGACGACAGCGAGTAGCGAGGGCGCTGGCTCACCCGCGATCGGGCCGATCACCGGCGGCTCGCTACCCGGTCGACTCGACAATCCTGCGCATGGGGGTGGACACACCACCCCCTTTCTCGCTTCACTGGCAGACGCAACAACGTTGAGGGGGTGTCGGGCTCGCCCGAGCTGCCCCCCGTATGGAGCTGGTTCAACACCTGCGAAGGAGGTTGGAGCGGTGCGCCTAAAGGGTCTTCTTGCGCCGTAGAGGGCGCGGTGACCCGCCGCACAGACGCACCGCCCCAACCTTGAACAATTGACAATATCGGCCACGACGCAAGCTGTCGAGCGCGCCGTGGCTTGTGCGCGCCGATGCGGGCCCTCGAGCTGCAGGACCGACCGGGGGGTCAGCGACACTAGTCTCGTCGAACACCGAGCCATGGA
>JAOTYQ010000603.1 GCA_029861725.1 Acidimicrobiia bacterium
AGACCACCTGGCTGGCGTCCATGTCGTCCTGCCAGGGCCGGAACAGCGACGCTCGCTCGGCATCGCCGAGCCGGGCCGACGCCGACGAGATGAGCGCTTCCGAACCGTAGAGATCGTGAAGCAGCTCGGCCGGGGTGAGCACCGGCCACATCCAGTTCAGTGCCGCCGCGATCTCCGGTGAGCCGCGCAGCTGGTCCTTGATCGTCTCTGCCGGCAAGCCATCGGGATGGTGTTCGGCGAGCGCTTCGTACAGCGACGTCACGACGAACCTCCGGGCCGCGTTGTGCGTGCGGTACCGGCGACGGGCGTCGGCGACGATCGCCTCGCTCGCAGCTCGGGGCACGCGGATCTTCCGCACCCCGATGCCGACCACCAGATCGGACCGCCACGGGCGCTGCCGGTCGCGCAGGGCCCGGCGGACGATGTTGACCATCCGAAGGTCGCCCTTGACCCGAGAGGCGAGCGGCTCGTCATACCCGGTGACCCGGACGTCTCGAACCAGGTCGGCCAGCACCGCCAGCTCCACGCCGGCCTCGCCGAGTGAGGGGAGCACCTGCTCGATGTAGCCGAGGAAGAGCCGGTTCGGTCCGATCACGAGCAACCCCTGGCCGTCGAGGGGGAAGCGGTGCGTGTACAGGAGGTACGCCGCCCGATGCAACGCCACGACCGTCTTGCCGGTCCCCGGACCCCCTTGGACGACGAGCACCCCGGGCAGCGGGCTGCGTATGATCTCGTCCTGCTCGGACTGGATCGTGCCGATGATGTCGGTCAGGCGGCCGGTCCGGTTCTCCTCGAGGGCCGAGATCAGCGCTCCCTGCCCCCGCAGCTCAAGACCGTTTACCCTGACGCTGCCAGCGGCCGCAGCCTCGCCGAAGAACTCATCCTCGAGGCCCAGCACCGTCCGCCCGCGCGAGGTGAAGTGCCGGCGGCGCACCAGTCCCTGCGGATCGCCTCCGGTGGCTCGGTAGAACGCCTCGGCCACGGGAGCCCGCCAGTCGACGATCAGCGGCTCTTGGGTCGCGCTGGCGACCGCCACCCGGCCGATGTGGTAGCTCCCGCCCCCGGCGTCCTCGAACTGGTCGATACGACCGAAGCAGAGCGACCGCTCCCCCAGCTCGAGCTGGTTCAAGCGGTTGGCGATGTTCTCGTTGATGACTTCCCGTTCCCACCGGGCCTGGTTCGTGCCTCCCTTGCCGACCTCCACCATGTCCTTGAGGCGGAGGGCCTCTTCCCTGGCCTCGTCGAGGCGCTCGTAGGCGAGGTCGATATGTGCTTGCTCGGCTGCCAGCTCGGGATCTACGTCAGTCACCGCTCTCCTGACATAAGGGGGCAGTCCATCCTATTGGGAAGATCGAGCACTGGGAACCTCTCGGCCCCCGGCAGGGCCGGTGTCGCCGGTAGGTTGAGAACGTGCGGTCACCCCACCATGATTCCGCCCTTCTTCGGGCCATCCGAGGCGAGCCAGGACCCCGTGTACCGGTCTGGTTCATGCGCCAAGCCGGCCGGTCGCTGCCGGAGTACTTCCCGGTCCGGGGGGAGGGAACGATCCTCGACGCCATCAACGATCCGGATCGGGCGGCGGAGATCACCCTGCAACCGGTACGGCGCTACGGCGTCGATGCGGCCATCCTCTTCTCCGACATCGTCACCCCGGTCTGGGTGAGCGGCTTCGGCATCGACATCACCCCCGGCGTCGGACCCGAATGCGAGCGTCCGTTCCGGGCGGCGGCCGATCTCGACCGCCTGCGACCGATCGACCCCTCCGCCGATCTAGCGTTCCAGACCAAGACCATCGAGCTGCTCGTCGAGGAGCTGCCGGTACCGCTCATCGGGTTCGCCGGCGCGCCCTTCACCCTCGCCGCCTACCTCGTCGAGGGCCGGCCGTCGCGGGACCACGGCACGGTCAAGTCCTTGATGCTGTCCGACCCCGAGCTGTGGGGTCGGTTGTGCGCCCGGCTGGCCGATCTGGCGATCACCACGTTGACCGCTCAGGTCGCGGCAGGGGCGGCGGTGGTCCAGCTGTTCGACTCGTGGGCCGGGGCCCTCCATCCCGAGCACTACCGCCGCTTCGTCGCCCCGTACAGCGAGCGCATCCTGGCCGCGATGGCCGACCTCGGCGTGCCCACGATCCACTTCGGGCTCAACACCAGCGAGCTGCTCGACCAGTTCGCCGCAGCCGGGGCCGACGTGGTCGGGGTCGACTGGCGCACCCCGCTGCCGGTCGCTCGTGAGCGGACCGGCGGTTCGGTTGCCCTACAGGGCAACCTCGACCCGGCGCTCTGCCTCGCCCCCTGGGAGTCGGTGGCGGCCGAGGTGCGACGGGTGCTGGCCGAGAACGGCGGGCACCCGGGCCACATCTTCAACCTCGGCCACGGTGTGCTGCCCCAGACCGACCCGGAGACGCTCGGACGGGTGGTCGAGCTCGTTCACGACGAGGGTCGGGCCGAGGCCGGATGAACGGAACGGCGGCTTCCAGGACCGGTGCTGCAACCGTGTCGACACGAGCGGTCGTCGTTGGCGGCGGGATCGCCGGTCTGTCGGCCGCCTTCGACCTCCGGAAGGCTGGCTGGTCGGTGGCGGTGCACGAGGCGGCCGACCGTTGGGGAGGCAAGATCCTCAGCAGCGCGGTCGGCGATCGGCTGGTCGACGCCGGGCCGGACACGTTCCTCGCCCGGGTCGAACCGGGCCGTCAGCTGTGCAGTGATCTCGGCATCGCCCACGAGCTCACCAACCCAGTGGCCAAGGTTCCGGCCTACCTGGTGCGAAGTGGCAAGCTGCACGAGCTCCCGGCCGGTTCGATGCTCGGTGTCCCGACCGACTTCGACGCCCTCGACTCGTCACCGTTGATCTCACCGGAGGGAGCGGCGAGGGCCCGAGCCGACCTCCACGCTCCGCCGACCCCGATCGGCGACGACCTGTCAGTCGGTGAGCTCTGCCGGGACCGCCTCGGGGACGAGGTCACCGACACCCTGATCGATCCGCTCCTCGGTGGCATCAACGCGTCCGACATCGATCGGCTCAGCCTCCGTGCCGGCGCCCCGCTGCTGGCCGCCGCCATCGACCGATCTCCGTCGCTGATCGAGGGGCTCCGCTCGCTCCGCCCGACCTCGGGCCCGACCCTCGGCACCGCCGGCGACGACCCCGTGTTCTTCGGCCTCCCCGAGGGCATCACCCGCATCGTCGACCGTCTCGTCGCCGCCCTGACCGCCCCGAACGATCCGTCGATCGGGCCCGACGGCGGTCCACCGGCCCAGCTGCTGCTGTCGAATCCGATTCGCTCGCTCGCCGAGCTCCCACCAGCCGACGCGGTCATCCTCGCCACGCCGGCCTTCGTCGCAGCCGAGCTCCTGGCCGAGACGTGCCAGCCGGCGGCCGAGCGGTTGGCGACCATCGAGTACGCCTCGGTCGCCCAGGCCACGATCGAGCTGCCGACCGAGGCGGTCGGCTGTGAGCTCGATGCATCCGGCATCCTGTTCCCCCGGGTCGAGGGGACGATGATCACTGCGTGCACCTGGCTCAGCGCCAAGTGGGCCCACTATCGCCGGCCGGACTCCGTGCTCCTGCGGCTGACGTCCGGCCGCTTCGGCGACGACCGACCGGCCCAGCTCGACGACGACGAGCTGACGACCACCCTGCTGGCCGAGCTCGGCGCCGTCGTCCCCATCACCGGACCTCCGTCGGCGACCCGGGTTGTTCGGTGGGATCGCGCCTTCCCCCAGTACACACCGGGCCATGGACGCCGGGTGGCCCGTATCCGTGACGCCGTGGCGGCCGATGGGCTCGAGGTGCTCCTCGTCGGCGCCGCCTATGACGGCATCGGCATCCCTGCGTGCATCGATGGCGGACGGAAGGCCGCGGCC
>JAOTYQ010000604.1 GCA_029861725.1 Acidimicrobiia bacterium
CAGTATGAACGGCACCCGGGTGTTCGCTCCATCGGTGGCCGGAGTGCTCGCCGGCGTCTCGACGATCGGGATCGGTGGTGCCTACCTCATCTCGGCCGTCTGCTCGGCGGTCAGCTTCGTCTTCCTACTCCGGCTGCCTCGCGAGGATCGAGCCGTCGTCGCCGACCGCGCCGTCCGCGTCGATCGGGCGCCGAGCGCCACCGGCGTCACGGTGCCGCCGGAGCCGGCGCCACGACCCCGTCCGGTCGGCAGCCCGCTGACCGAGATCCGGGCCGGCATCGGCTACGTGCTGGCCCGGCCGCAGCTGCGCCGCCTGATCATCAGCTCGTTCTTCGTCATCATGTTCGGCTTCAACTACGTCGCCTTCTACCCCGCGCTGGTCAAGGGCGAGTTCGGGCTCGGCGACGCCTGGGTCGGCCTGATCAGCTCGGCCAGCGCCGTCGGTGCGGTCGTCGTGGCGTTGCCGCTGGCGGCCAAGGCCGACTCCAGCTGGGCCCGGGTGGCCATGGTATGTGCAGGCCTGTCGTTCGGACTCGGCGTGGTCGGTTTCGGGTTGGCCGGCTCGTTCTGGTGGGCGTTCGGGGTCATCTGCTTCATCGGAGCGGCGACCACCGTCTACCAGTCGCTCTCCAACACGCTGGCCATGGCGATGACCGACGACAGCCATCACGGTCGAGTCCAGTCGCTGATGCAGCTTTCGTTTGCCGGGTTCGGCATCGCCGCCCTCCCCCTCGGCGGGCTGGCGGAGTGGATCGGGCTGCGGCCCACGATCGTGATCATGGGGAGCATCGCCACGGCGGCCGTCGCTTTCTACGGCGTCACCGAGGGGGGCTGGGTGGCCCTCCGCCCCGCGAGGCGCTCCGCTTCGATCGACCAAGGTCCGGCCGATACGGTGGTGGATCACGATGTCGACCTCGCTGGAACACCTGCTGCCGGCGCCTGAGCAGGCGATCCGCTGCGCCGAGCACGCCCGGACGATCGGCGTCGATCCCGGCGGCACTGCGATCCGGGCCGATCGGGTGGTGCTCGTGCCGACGCCGGCGCCCTGGCCGAAACCTGCGCTCGGCCATCCACTCCTGATCGATCTCGCGGCACGGCTGGCCGCCAGCGAGGTGCCGACCCGACTCCTGGCCGCCGTTCCGGGGCCCGGCCCGTCCGACCAGGTGGTCGTCTACGATCGGACCGGGGGATCGGCGATCGAGCAGCGCTTCGCTTTCGACGGCCAGGTCGATCAGCTCGCAGCGATCGGTCGCCTACTGGCGCCGCTCGCTGGCGAGGAGACCGGCGACGTCCCGGCCCCGGTCGAACGACACGAGCCCGCCCGACCGGCGGTCTTGATCTGCACGCAGGGCAGCCATGACGTCTGCTGCGGCTCCGAGGGCACCCGCCTCGCCGAGTCGATCGAGTCGCAGATCGGGGAGCCCGGTGGGCTCGCGGCCGGCCTCCAGGTCGTACGGGTGAGCCACACCGGAGGCCACCGGTTCGCCCCGACCGCCATGACGCTGCCCGACGGCCGGATGTGGGCGGGTCTCGACACCGATTCGACAACCGCCATTCTCGGTCGCAGCGGTGGGGGCTCGGCGCTCAGCGGCCGCTGCCGTGGCTGGTGGGGGGCCGAGACCGGCGCTCCTCAGATCGCAGAGCGGGCGGTGTTCGCCGAGCTCGGTTGGCAGCTCGACGCTCGAGCCCGCACGATCGAGCCGGCCGACCGGCCCGGACCCGGCCCGGCGACCGGGCAGGGCGACACGAGCCCCTCTGCAGCCGAGGGCTTCATCGTCGTCGCCGGCGACGACCGGTGGCGGGTGGACGTCGCTCTCGGACGCGAGGTGCCGACCATCGCGTGCCGGGAACCGGGGGGCCTGCCGGTGAAGCCGGCACGGGAGTACCGCGTGGTTGCCGTCGACCGGCTCACCGGCTAGAGATCCGGCCCCTTCGGGGGTTCAGTCGAAGGCGATGACGCTGCGGGCGACCTTGCCGGTCTTCATCTCGTCGAAGCCGGCGTTGATGTCGTCGAGCGCGATCGTCTGCGAGACCATCTCGTCGAGCAGGAGCCGACCGTCGAGGTACATGTCGACGAAGCGGGGCATGTCGGTGCGGAACTGGTTGGACCCCATGTTCGACCCGGTGAGCTTCTTCTCTCCCAGCAGCTCGACGCCATGGACCTCGATGCTCGTGCCGATCGGGATCATGCCGATGACGGTGGCCTGCCCGCCCCGGCGGAGCATGTTGAACGCCTGCTCCGCGGTGTCCTTGAGGCCAACGGCTTCGAAGCTGTTGTGCACGCCGCCGCCGGTCAGCTCCTTCACCTGAGCAACCGGGTCGCCGTCGGAGGCATCGACCACATGGGTGGCCCCCATCGTCTGGGCCAGCTCGAGCTTCGAGGCCACCATGTCGACGGCGATGATCTTGTTGGCGCCAGCGATGCGGGCGCCCTGAACCGCGGAGAGTCCGATCCCACCGCAGCCGATGACGGCGACCGTCGATCCGGGCTCGACCCGAGCGGTGCGGAAGACCGCTCCCAACCCGGTGGTGACGCCGCAACCGATGAGCGCCGCCTTGTCGAGTGGCATGTCCGGGTCGATCTTCACGAGCGCGTGCTCGTGGATGAGCATCTGCTCGGCGAACGACGACAGGTGGAGGAACGAGTTGACCGGCTCGCCGTTGCGGGAAAGCCGAGGTGCTTCGTCGGACCCCCGAACCAGGTGGGTGTCCTTGTTCTCGCACAGCGACAGGTGACCGCTGATGCATTGCTCGCAGTAGCCGCAGAAGGCCGAAAGGCAGGTGATCACGTGGTCGCCGGGCTGCACGTAGCGGACGTCGGCCCCGACCGCCTCGACCACACCGGCCGACTCGTGGCCGAGCACCGCCGGACACGGATACGGGTACTTGCCTTCCATGAAGTGCAGGTCGCTGTGGCACAGGCCGGCCGCTGCCGTCTTGATCAGCACCTCCCGCGGACCGGGGACGTCGACCGTGATGTCCTCGATCTCGAGCTGGCCGGGGATGGCGTTGAGGACGGCTGCCTTCATGGGTGAACTCCTCGCAGGTTGACGGTAGGTGACGGCTTAGCCGCCCGCCCGCATGCCGAGCTCAGTTGCTGAGGTCGGTGTGGCGGGCGACGTAGCGGTCGAGCGACCGGACGTAGCGCTCGAGGTACTCGGCGAGCTGGACCTGCTCGTCGGGGCTGAACTCCGAGAGGATCTCGGTGAGGCCCTGCTGGATCTTGGCATTGATGATGTCGCACCGGACCTGACCGGCCTCGGTCGGTGACACCAGGATCGATCGATGATCGTCGGTGGCCTTGACCCGCTCGACGAAGCCCTTGTCGGCGAGGCAGCTGACCGCACGGGTGGTCGACGCAGGCGTGATCTGCAGGGCCTCGGCCAGCTCGCCCATCCGCATCGTCCCGTTGTGACAGATCACGACGAGCGCATCGGCGAGCGCCAGATCGAGGCTCTCGTCTTCGTGGCCGTAGAACAGATCCTTGACGCGGATGGCACTGGCCCCCCGCCTCATCTTCCGCCAGGCGAGCCCGACCCTGCGCCGAACGTCGCTGTCGACGCTACCTGCGATCTTCATTCAGTCAATTGTGGCGGTACTTCGTGGCGAAAGTCATTTCGGCGGATCAGATTTCGAGCCGGGGTCGGCTTCCCTCGCCCCGTTCGCTCGGGCCCGCAGGACCTCGGTGGCGAGCTGCCGGAGGGGGACGCCGGTGGCCTGCGCCGCCCTCGTCAGGTCGTCGTGCTCGGGCTTGGCACCCAGTGGCCCCACCTTGATCCGCACGACGCAGCCCCGCACCTCGACGGTCTCGAAGCGCCGCGGCGCGACGTGCTTGGTGACCGGCTCAGCCCGAAG
>JAOTYQ010000605.1 GCA_029861725.1 Acidimicrobiia bacterium
TCGGACGCCGACGTGCATGTGCTGCCCGACACCGTCGACGGCCTCGTGGCCGCCGGCCTCCACGTCACGTACGGAACCGCCTGGTTCTCACTGCACCAGCGGGGGCAGCTGCGACCGGGGGAGAGCGTGCTCGTCCTGGCCGCCGCCGGTGGGGTCGGCTCGGCAGCGGTGCAGATGGCGAAGGCGCACGGCTGCTGGGTACTGGCCGCAGCCGGCGGTCCCGAGAAGGTTCAGGTCTGCGAAGACCTCGGAGCCGACGTGACGATCGACTACACGAACGACGATCTGTACATCGCGGTCAAGGAGGCCACCTCGGGCCGTGGTGTCGACGTCGTGTACGACCCGGTCGGCGGCGAGTACTTCGACATTGCCCGCCGGCTGGTCGCCTGGGAGGGCCGCCTGCTCGTCGTCGGCTTCGCCAGCGGGACGATCCCGTCGGCACCGGCCAACCACGCGCTGGTGAAGAACTACTCGATCGTCGGGGTCCACATGGGCGGCTACCGGGCCCACGCTCCCGACGTGCTCGACCGTTGCTACGACGAGGTCTACGCGATGCTTGCCGACGGGACGATCGATCCGTTGATCTCGCAGCGGCTCGCCATGGCCGATCTCCCCACGGGCCTGAAGAGCCTGGCCGATCGAACGACGACGGGTCGCCTCGTGCTCGACCCCAGCGCCTGAGCGGCCCGGGGCTCCCCGTGTCGGATCCCTACCGGAGTCACAGCTTCGACGAGCTGTGTCGCCTGCCGACCGCCTACCGCGATGACCTGTTCAACGGCCAGGTCGTGCTGATCACGGGCGGTGGCGGCGCGATCGGCACCGCGATGGCGACGCTCTTCGGCCGCCTCGGGGCCTCGATCGTCGCTTGCGGTCGTACCGCCGAGACGCTCGACACGCTCGTCGACCGGTTGGCCTCGATCGAGGTCGAGGCTCACGCCGTGCCGATGACGATCCGCGACCCCGAGCAGGTCGATGCGCTGATCGCCACCGCCTGGGATCGCTTCGGTCGGCTCGACGTGGTGATCAACAATGCCGGGGGCCAGTTCTCCAGCCCAGCGCTCGACATCACACCGAAGGGCTGGCACGCGGTGGTCGAGACCAACCTGTATGGCACGTGGTACACGATGCAGGCCGCAGCCCGCCGGTGGGTGGCCGAAGCCGAGCGGGGGAACGGGGCGCCGGGGAACATCATCAACATCTCGACGATCCAGGGCCGGGCCGGGGTCGGCATCCCCCACACGGTCGCCTCGCGGGCCGGAGGCGTGGCTCTCTCCCGCTCATTGGCGGTCGAATGGGCGCCATACGGAATCCGGGTCAACTCGATCGCGGTCGGTGTCATCGCCAGCGAAGGGCTGAAGACCTATCCCGAGGAGGCCAAGGCCAGCTTCGGTCACAACCCGATGCGACGCCTGGGCGACGTCTGGGACGTGGCCCAGGGAGCGGCCTACCTTGCCGGCCCGACAGGCGAGTTCGTGAACGGCACCCATCTGGAGATCACCGGGGGCGAGCACGTCTGGGGCGAGTACTGGCCGCTCGGCAAGCCCGACTACTTCCGGCTGGATCTGGACGACGACGGAGACGGTGAGGTCTGATTGGGCGCGTGAGCGACAACACGATCAAGGGACGGGTCGCAGTCGTCGGGATCGGCGAGACCACTTACTACAAGCGAGGGGAGTCACCGGATCCGGAGTTCAAGCTCGTGCTCCGGGCGATCCTCGACGCGTGCGCCGATGCCGGCATCAGCCATCGCACCGTCGACGGGTTCTGCTCCTACAGCAACGACCGGAACATGCCGGCCCGCCTGGCTGCTGCCCTGGGGCTGCCCGAGCTGCGGTTCTCGAACATGCAGTGGGGCTCGGGCGGTGGGGGGGCGGCGGCCGCGGTCGGAAACGCCTGTGCCGCGGTTGCCGCTGGCTACGCCGAGTGCGTCGTGGCCTACCGGGGCCTGGCCCAGGGCCAATACGGACGGTTCGGGGCTGGGGCCCGAGTCAACTCGATCAGCGGGCCACCGGCGTTCACGGTGCCATACGGGGTGATGTCACCAGCCCAGATGTACGCGATGCGGACCACGAGGCTGTTCCACGACCACGGCATCTCCCCCGACACGCTCAAAGCGGTGGCCCTGGCCGCCTACCACCACGCCCAGAACAACCCGCGGGCGGTCATGCACGGCCGGCCGCTGGATGGCGACACCTACGACTCGTCGCGCTGGATCACCGAGCCGTTCCGGCTCTACGACTGCTGCTTGGAGAACGACGGGGCGGCGGCCGTGATCGTGACGTCGGCCGAGCGGGCGGCCGACCTCATCGACACACCGGTCTACCCGCTCTCGGTGCAGCAGGGCGGACCCCACCGGTCGGGCGCCACCGTCGACAACCAACCCGACTATGCAACGTCGAGCTTCAAGCTGTTGGCCCCCCGGCTCTACGCCCAGGCCGGGATTGGTCCGAGCGACGTCGATGCCGTCCAGTCGTACGAGAACTTCACGGGGGCCGTCGTGATGAGCCTGATCGAGCACGGGCTGTGCAGCTACGAGAACGCCAACGAGGTGCTCACCGTCGAGAACCTCACCGCCCCGGACGGTGCCCTGCCGCTCAATACGAGCGGGGGCAACCTGGCCGAGTGCTACATGCACGGGCTCGGTCTCCAGATCGAAGCGATCCGTCAGATCCGGGGTACGTCGACCAACCAGGTGCCGGGGGCCAGGGTTGCCCTGGCCAATGCTGGCCCGATGGTCGAAGTGGCAAGCACCGCTCTGTACGGGACGGCGGAGGCGCTGGGATGACCGAGGCGACCTCCCCATACCTCGCGCCGGGGCTTCCGGCTCCCCGTCCTGTCCGCGATGGGCTCGACGAACCGTACTGGTCGGGCGCTCGCCGCCACGAGCTCTGGGTGCAGCGCTGCCCGTCGTGTGGGACCCACCAGTGGGGACCCGAGTGGATGTGCCACGCCTGCCAGCGGTTCGATCCCGACTGGGTGCAGGTCGAGGGCCGGGGCCGGATCTTCAGCTGGCAGCGGCCGCATCACCCCGTCCACCCTGCGTTGGCGGACCAGGGCCCCTACGTCGTCGTGCTCGTCGAACTGCCGCACGCCGACCGCATCCGAATGATCGGCAACCTGCTCGGCGACCCGCTGCAGGCGATCGAGATCGGGTCCGACGTCGACGCCGTGTTCGAGGACCATGACGACGCCGACCCGCCGTTCACCCTCGTCCAGTGGCGGGCACGGTGATGGGACCGACCGAGCAGGCCCAGCACTCCCCGTTCAGCGAGGAGCGGTTCGCTCTCACCAGCGCCGAAACCGGGTTCCGCTACGAGATCACCGTCGAGGTGCCGAACCGATATGAGCCCGAAGGCGACACGACCTATCCGGTGGTCGTTTGCCTGGACGCCCAGTGGGCCTTCGGCTCGGTCCGTGACGCGTTCCGGATCCTGCCGCTCGGACGTGAGCTGCCGGAAGCGGTGGTGGTCGGAGTGGCCCATGGCGAGCACGACGTCCGTCAGATCCTCCAGATGCGGGCTGTCGACTTCACCCCCACTCGGTGGGAGGCCCCGGTCGAGACCGGCGTCCACCTCCCAGCCGACCAGGTGGGCCGAGCCGGCAGCTTCCGGCGGTTCCTGCTCGACACGGCGGTCCCGACCGTGGCCGCCCGGTACCGGATCGGGGACGACCGCACGCTGGTCGGTCACTCGTTCTCGGCGCTCTTCGGGCTGGACACGCTCCTCGTCGAGCCCGAAGCCTTCGACCGGTGGGTTCTCGCCAGCCCCTCGGTGTGGTGGGACAACCAGATCATGTTCGAGCGGGAGGCGGCCCACGCCGCGATCACCGACAACATCGAGGCGCGGGTC
>JAOTYQ010000087.1 GCA_029861725.1 Acidimicrobiia bacterium
GCCTACGCTCTCAACGGCTGGGGTGACCCCGACGACGAGATCCGGATCTCGCACGAGAGCGCGACGACCGCCCCCGGGTTCGCCCGCCGCGAGGCCCTGGCGGAGCGGTACGGGGAGATCACCGGGGTCGACATCACGTCGCTCGATTTCTACCGGACCTTCAACTACTTCAAGACCGCCTGCATCCTCCACGGCGTGTACTCCCGCTACAAGCTCGGCAAGAAGAGCACCGAGGGAATCGACGTCGACAGCCTCAAGGACCGGATGATCGCAGCGATCGATCTGGCGACGACGGGAGCCGAGGCACTCGGTTGACCGGAAGGACGACGACATGAACGACCACAGCGAGTCGACCTCCCTCGACGAGGTGAAGGGCTACGTCATCGACGATCCGATGGTCGCCCCCGCACCGGTGCTGCTCCCACCGCTGGAGAAGCCAGGGCACATCGGTGTGAGCGGGTTCTTCAACCCCTTCGCCCCCGAAGAGCCCCCGCTGATCATCCTCAACCGTTTGCTCGAGGACGGCGAGGAGACCTTCTCCCTGGTGGAGCCGATCGGCTACTGGGACGCAGACTTGCGGGGCATGATCGTGCCGGCCAACCTCGCCCATTTCCGGACCGACCTCACTTCCGTGCCCCGCCTCTTCACCTGGCTGGTGCCCCGCACCGGTGAGCACCTTCCGGCTGCGCTGGTCCACGACGGCCTCGTCCACGGCCCCGACGAGCCAAAGTCGTACATCGCCGAGGAGGAGATCGATCGCACAACGGCCGACCGGATCTTCCGCAGTGCGATGTGCGATCTCGGCACCTCCTGGCTGCGACGCTGGCTGGTGTGGACAGCCGTGGCCGCCGCCACGATGTGGACCGGGCCGTCACGGTCGATCACCACCTGGGTCCGGCGAGCACCGGTTGCGATCACCGTGGCGTCGGTCGTGATCCTCGGGGTGCTGGCCACGATCGACTTGTTCGATTGCCGGTCGATACTGCCGTGGATGGGGGAGCGGACCGTCTGGGTCGAGCTCGTCCTCGGCGCGATCTTCGCCATTCTGATCCCGGCCATTCTCAGCGTCCTCTGGGGGCGACGATGGCTGGCCGGGTTGGTCGCGGGGATCGCGCTCGCGCTGCTCGTGCACGTCACGGTGGCGATCGCGTTGGTCTTCGGGCTGTTCTCGACCGTGGAGGCGGCGCTCGAGCGTGCGGTCGCGAGGACTCTCGCCTGGGGGTTGGGCGTGATCGTCGCGGTGGGCGCCCTCGTCTGGCTCGGTGCGTGGGCCTGCTGAGGACACGCCGACCACGCAGTCTCGGGGAGAGCCTTGACCGGTACTGAGGTCGGGAAAACGGCTCCAGCAGCCGGATTCGGGGTGGGTGGCAATTCGGTGTCCGATAGAGCTGGCGGTTCCTACGACCTCTCTTGGTGGGTAGTCTCCCGCCTATGCCAAACCCACCAGCAGGCTGGTACGACGATCCGGCGGGCAACCCGGCCCTGGAGCGATTCTGGGACGGGAATCAGTGGACGCAGCAGACCCGCGATATGCAACCCGAGCCTGCTCCGCCGCCACCTCCGGCCCCGGCTCCCGCTCCGGCCGATCCCGGACCGATCGTCGAGCCGTTCAGCCCGGCGGTGACCGCGGCGATCCCGACACCGGCTCCGACCTCGATCGACGACCCCTTGCCGCCAGCGCCGAGCCCAGGCGGCCCGCCAGGCCCGCTCGGCGACGTGTCTCCACTCGGGACCGAAGCGCACGATCCGCAGCCGCCTGCGCCCGGTCCGCCTGCCGGGAACAACGATCCCCTGCCGCCGGCTCCCGGTACTCCTGAATCGACTCCACCGGCACCTGGTGGCCGCCCAGGGCTCGGTGGTCCGTTGCCTCCTGGTCCCGGCGATCTTGGTGGGTCGCGCGATCCCGGTGGTCCGTTGCCTCCTGGTCCCGGCGGTCTTGGTGGGTCGCGCGATCCCGGTGGTCCGTTGCCTCCTGGTCCCGGCGATCTTGGTGGGTTGCACGATCCCGGTGAGCCGCCGCCTCCTGGTCCCGGCCGTCCTCCGGGGCTCGGTGATCCGTTGCCTCCAGCGCCTGCCGGTCGCCCAGGGCTCGGTGACCCGGGTTCGATGCCGCCAGCTCCCCCTCCCCCCGGTGCCCGGCCCGTCGGTCCTGGCGATCCGGGTTCGTTGCCTCCGGCACCCGGTCCCGTCGGGCTCGGTGATCCGCTGCCTCCCGGTCCCGGCGGTCCTGGCGGGTTGGCCGATCGCGCCGATCCCGTACCTCCGGGGCCCGGGCCCGGCATCCCCGCCGATCCTGGTTCGTTGCCGCCCGCTCCCGGTTCCCCCGTTGTCGGTCGTGGCGGCGATCCGGTCCCGCCTGCACCGAGTCCGAGCAGCGGTCCCGGTGACCCGCAGTCACGCGTGCCGGCTGGCCCCGGCGCGCCGGTCCCCGCTCCGCCGGGTGGGCCGTCGTTGCCGCCAGGTCTCGGCGATGTCCCGCCCGCCCCTCCGGCTCCTGGTGTGCCTCCCGGGCCGATGGCCGACGTGAGCGCGGTCCCCGGCGTCGATGTTCCCCCGGCACCCCCGGGTCCCGGCATGCCCCCGGCCGTTGGACTCGGATCCGATGTCACGGTTGCCCCCGGGGCGGTGCCGACCCCCGGACCGGCTGGACCGTCCGGCGGGCTCGGCGGGATCCGAACCGAACTGCTGAGCGATGACCGCTACGCCGAGACCGGCTCGGGCGAACGGGTAGTCCGGCAGAACAGCCGGCTCCTCAAGGTCGTGCTCGGCGACGAGCTGCTCGCCCGTCAGGGCTCGATGGTCGCGTTCCAGGGCTCGATCGACTTCGACTACGAGAGCTCCGGCGGTGCCGGCAAGTTCCTCAAGAAGGCCCTCACCGGTGAGGGCCTTCCGCTCATGCGCTGTAGCGGCCGAGGCGAGCTGTTCCTCGCCGACGCCGGCCGGCAGGTCCACATCATCCACCTCGACGGTGCAGGGCTGACGATCAACGGCAAGAACATCCTTGCCTTCGAACCCTCGTTGAGCTGGGACATCGAGCGGGTCAAGGGCGTCGGCATAGCCGCCGGTGGCCTCTTCAACACCCGGATCGAGGGCCACGGTTGGGTGGCGATCACGACCGACGGCGATCCGGTCGTGTTGAAGACCGATGCGCCGACCTTCGCCGATGCCGATGCTGCCGTGGCGTGGAGCTCCTCGCTGGCGACCACGTTGAACCGCACGGTGAAGGCCAAGGCCCTGATCGGTCGAGGATCGGGCGAGGCCGCCCAGCTCGCGTTCCAGGGACAAGGCATCGTGATCGTCCAGCCCTCGGAGGGTGACATGGTGCCCCCGCACAGCCACTGAGCCACCGGTCACACCCGCTCCGGACTCTCGATCGCAACTCTGGCCTGCATACAATCGATTCGGTGACGTCACCGGCCCTCGACACCGCCTCGCCGTACGAGCCGGTGGCGGTGGAACGGCGGTATGCCCGGCCAAAGGCCACGATTCACCCCGATTCGAGCAGGGGCTGGCTCCGGCGCATCCTGCCGATCGTCGGAGCCCACAGGTTTCTGTTCTTCGGCTCCCTGGCGCTGGCCCTGGTCTCGATGCTGCTCCAGGTGGCCATCCCGGCCGTCATCCGGGACGCGATCGACACCGCACTGAGCGATCGAACCGCAGCACTCGGCGGGTTCGTGGCCTGGGTCCTGGTCCTCGGCATCGGTCGGGCGGTCTTGACCTTCGTCTACCGCTACGGCCTCTACCGGATGGCGTTCGAGATCGATACCGATCTCCGAGTCATCCTCTACGAGCACCTCAGCCGGCTGTCGTTCTCCTTCTTCGATCGAACCCAGTCGGGGCAAGTGATCTCTCGGGCCAACTCCGACATCCGCTCGGTGCAGATGTTCCTGGTATTCGCCCCGCTCATCTCGATGACGACGGTCATGTTCGTCGCAGCTCTCGTCTTCATGCTGTCGATCCACGTGTGGCTCACCGTCGTTGCCGTGCTGCCCCTTCCTGGCGTGTACCTGCTCGGCAAGCGGTTGCGGGAGGACGTGTTCCCGCTGTCGTGGATCGTTCAGTCCCGCCTCGCGGAGGTGGCGGAGCTCGTCGACGAGAACATCAACGGCGTTCGGGTCGTGCGCTCGTTCGCCACTGAGCGGCACCAGATCGAGACGTTGGCCAAGGCCGCCACCCGCCTCCGGTGGGCCGGGGTGCGAACGATGGAGACCCGGGCCCGCTACAACCCGTTCATCGAGAACCTCCCCCGAGTGGGGACCCTCGGCGTCCTCGTCTACGGCGGGTGGCTCGTGATCGAGGGTCAGATCACGGAGGGAACGCTGTTCGCGTTCGCCACCTACGTCCTGTTGCTACAAGCGCCGTTCCGAACGCTCGGCCTGTTCCTGATGTTCGGGCAGCGAGCGCGGGCTTCGGCTGCTCGCATCTATGAGGTCCTCGACGAGCAACCGGAGGTCGTCGACCGGCCCGACGCCGTCGACCTGGCCGAGGTCGAGGGTCGGATCGTGTTCGACGACGTGAGCTTCCGGTACGCCGGAACCGATCCTGATCCCGCCGATACCACTGGCGAGGACCGTTCCGGCCTGGTGCTCGACGGCTTCACGCTACGGATCGAGCCGGGTGAGACCGTCGCCCTCGTCGGCCGTACCGGGAGCGGCAAGTCCACGGTGGCCCGCTTGCTCGCCCGCTTCTACGACGTGACCGGCGGAGCGATCACGATCGATGGCCACGACGTTCGCGACGTCACCCAGGCCAGCCTTCGTCACGCCGTCGGCATGGTGGCCGACGATCCGTTCCTGTTCTCGACGACCCTGGCCGCCAACATCGCCTACGCTCGGCCCGACGCCGACCGGGCCGACGTGATCGCGGCCGCCACCGCCGCCCAGGCGCATGAGTTCATCGCGGCGTTGCCCGACGGCTACGACGAAGTGGTTGGCGAGCGTGGTTACACCCTCTCGGGTGGGCAGCGGCAGCGGGTGGCGCTGGCCCGGGCCCTGTTGGCCGATCCCCGGATCCTCGTGCTCGATGACGCCACCAGCGCCATCGACGTTCACGTCGAGGAGCTGATCCACCGGGCCCTCAAGGAGCAGCTCACCGATCGGACCACGATCGTCATCGCCCAGCGCCTGTCGACGATCGCCCTCGCCGATCGCGTGGCCCTCATCGAACGGGGCCGGGTGGTCGCCACCGGGACCCATCGCGAGCTGCTGGCGACCGAGAGCCGGTACGCCGAGATCCTCGCCAACCTCACCGACGAGTCGGATGCCGACGACGTCACGGAGGCCGGCGATGGTTGGGCCGAGCCGACACCGATCCCGGGAGGTGGCGGCGCATGAGCTTCGGGCCGCCGGTCGGATCGCCGTTCAGCGGGCCCTCGGCCTCGCAGAGCAGTGCCCGGGCCGGGCTGCCGTTCGCCGGGATGCCGTCCGAGCTGGCCGCTCGGGCCGAGGAGATCCTGGCCGAGGAGCCCGAACACCGCCGGCCGGAGATCACCTTCTCCCCGGCCGACTACGACCGACGGCCGTTCACGCTGCGCCGCTTCCTCAGTCCCCACCGGGGAGCGCTGGCGGTCGCTGTTGTCTTGGTCGTCATCGAGACGGTGGCGTTCCAGGCCGGTCCGCTGCTGATCCAGATCGGACTCGACCGAGCGATCGTGCCTCGCCAGGCAGAAGTGCTCGCCATCGTTGCGATCGCCTACGTCGCCGCCATTGCCGTCAACGCCCTAGCGGCCCGGGCCCGGATCCTCTTCACCGGCCGACTCGGCGAGCGGCTGATGTACGAGCTCCGCATTCGGGTGTTCTCCCACCTGCAGCGTCAGTCGCTCGACTTCTACACCGATCAGAAGTCGGGTGTGATCCTGACGAGGATGACCAGCGACATCGACGCCCTTGCCGCGCTGTTCCAGGACGGGCTCGTCAACCTCGCCGTCCAGCTTCTCACCCTGGTCGTCATCACGATCATCCTGGTCGCACTCAATCCGGTGCTGGCGGCCATCACCCTCTTGGCGGTCGTGCCAGCGATGGCCGCGCTGACCTGGTGGTTCCGGGGCGCCTCGGAGCGGACCTACCGCCACGTTCGGGAGAAGATCGCCAACGTCCTCGCCGACCTGTCGGAGAACCTCGCCGGCATGCGGATCATCGTCGCCAACAACCGACGACGGCACAACGCCATCCACCACGCCAACGTGGTCGGGGAGCACCGCGACGCCAACGTCTCGGCCTCGACGGTCGGCGCGATCTACGGGCCAGCCAACGAGGCCGTCGGCGTCATCGGGCAGGCGGTGTTGCTGCTGATCGGAGGGCGGATGGTCCTCGACGGCTCCCTCACCGTCGGCGAGCTCTTTGCGTTCCTCCTCTACCTCACGGCGTTCTTCGCCCCCATCCAGCAGCTCGTGCAGCTCTACAACGCCTATCAGTCAGGTCAGGCTGCCGTCGCCAAGCTCCGCGACCTCCTGGCCCTGGACCCCGCCGTAGCCGAGGCCCCCGATGCCTCCGAGCTGCCGCCGATCGACGGCCGGATCGAGCTCGCCTCCGTAGGGTTCGGCTACGACCCCGCAGTGCCGGTGCTGCGAGACCTGTCACTGGTGGTCGAGCCGGGCGAGACGATCGCGGTCGTCGGGCCGACCGGAGCCGGCAAGTCGACGGTGGCCAAGCTGGTGACCCGATTCTACGATCCCGACAACGGTGCGGTCAGCATCGATGGCATCGATCTCCGCACGGTGACCTTGCACTCCCTCCGCAGCCAGCTCGGTGTCGTTCCCCAGGAGCCGTTCCTGTTCAACCGCTCGATTCGCGACAACGTCGCCTTCGCCCGCCCAGACGCCGGTGACGAAGAGGTCCTGGCCGCGTGCCGGGCCGTCGGGCTCGATGACCTGATCGACCGCCACGACGACGGTCTCGATGCGCTCGTGCACGAACGCGGCTCGTCGCTCTCGTCCGGAGAGCGTCAGCTGCTCGCCCTAGCCCGAGCATTCCTCGCCCGGCCCCGCGTCCTCGTGCTCGACGAGGCGACCTCGAACCTCGATCTCGTATCGGAGAGCAAGATCGAGGCCGCGCTCGACGTCGTCCTCGAAGGCCGCACCGCGATCATCATCGCCCACCGGCTGGCGACCGCCATGCGGGCCGATCGCATCGCCGTGATCGAGGACGGCCGCCTCACCGAGATCGGCAACCACGCCGAGCTGGTCGCGCTCGGCGGCCACTACGCCTCGATGCACGCCGCCTGGGTGGCCCATACCTGAGCGAAGGCCAGCCCTGCTCGGCCGTGGCCCCACGCAGTCGGCCCGGGGACGCTGCCTGGGTGGCCCAGAAGGTGAGAGAAGACCAGCTCAGCTCGGCCGTGGCCCCACGTACTTGGCCCGGGGACGGAAGCGAAGCGGCTTCTCCTCGTACTCCTCCATCGCATGGGCCAGCCAACCCGCCGTGCGGGCGACGGAGAAGATGACCTCACCGCCCGCCACCGGCATGTCGGCCAGATAGGTGAGCGCGCCGAGGGCGAGATCGACGTTGGGAATGGCGTCGGTTCGCTCGCCGATCACGTCGCGAACCCGGTACACGTTCACCAGCCGAGGATCGTCACCCCAGGCGTCGATGATCCTGGCCATCAGCGCCCCGTACCGTGGGTCCTGGATCGTGTACACCGCGTGGCCGAAGCCGGGAAAGCCCCCGAGCCGGCGGCGGGCCTCCCCGGCGGCGCTGGTGGCATCGCCGGTACGCTCCGTCTCGGTCAGCAGCTCGTGGACCGAGGCGCTGGCCGCCCCGTGCAGGGTCCCTCCCATGACGCCGAGGCCGGCACCGACCACCGAGTACGGATCGGCCCGTACCGAGGCAGCGACGCGGGCTGCGAAGGTCGAGGAGGCCAGTCCATGATCGACGAGGAGGCTCATCGCTGCGTCGAGCGATTGGAGCCGAGGATCGTCCGGCGGGAGGGGAGAGAGCCGCCGCCACAGCGCAGCCGCGACCGTGCGGTCTGGGGCATCGGAAGCACCGGACCGGGCCGGCAAGCCGGTGGCCAGCGCCACGATCAACCGTCGACCAACCGCTCGGACACTCTTGGGCGACAGGTCGTGGCGGAGGGCGTCGTGGGCCGAGCACTCGGCCACGATGACTCGTAGCTCGTCGAGCAAGGGCGCCGCTGGCGCCCCGAGCGCGACGCTCGGCGAGCGCCGATCGCCGGTGACCTCGTGCTCCCAGCTCTCGCCATCGGGTGAGCCCCACAGCTCGTCGACGACCTCGGTGAAGGTCGCCCCATCGCCGACCATGGCGACGAGGTCACGGCCCCGTAGCCAGATGCCGTGGTCGTCGATCCTGGTGAGGCCGGTGGCGATCAGCGCGTGGAGCTCGCCTTCGGTGTCTGGGCGACGGCCGAGCCGGAGCTGCTCGATCTCGCCCGGGTCGAACAGGCTGCTGCGACCATCCGGTGCGACCTCCCGTTTCAGCAGCCCCCGGCTCACATAGGCGTACAGAGTTTGACGCTTGATGCCGAGGCGGGCCGCTGCGTCGGCGGCCGAGAGCCCTCGGGGTCGGTCACGGTCGTCGCCGTCGTCGGCCATGGCACCTCGTTGTCATCGGGCGGGTCGTCTGGCCGGCCCGGGCCACGATGCCCGAGGTTGACCGGATCAACATTGACTTGATCAATATTGTCAAGCTTCTAGAGTGGGCACAAGCTTGGCTCATGGACACCAGCGAGACCACGCAGGAGCTCGTCGCTCCGCCGGGGCTCAAGGGCCTCGTCGTCGCCGATACCACGATCGGGAGCGTTCGAGGAGCCGAGGGCTTCTACCACTACCGCCGCTACGACGCCGTCGAGATCGCCCGGCATCAGACCTTCGAGGCTGCAGCCCGGCTCCTCATCGACGGCGAGTTGCCGATCGGCGCCGAGGAGGCACTGTTCCGAGCCGAGCTCGGCGCCGGGCGGCGGCTCGAGCCGGGCACGCTGGCCGTCGTCCGCCAGCTGGCGGACCGGATCAGCTCACCGCTGACCGGCCTGACCGCTGCCATACCGCTCGTCGTCGACGACACCCCGACGATCGATCTCGACCACGGGCAGCGCCGGGCGCGCTGCCTTGCGGTGGCCGCCGCGGTCCCGTCGATCCTGGCCGCGCTGCACCGCCACCGCAACGGTGATGACCCGCTCGACGCGGACCCCGGGCTCGGTCACGCCGCCGACTTCATCCGCATGGCGACCGGCTCGACGCCAACCCCCCGGCTCGCCCGAGCCGTCGAGACCTACCTCGTTCTGACCGCCGACCACGGGTTCAACGCATCGACGTTCACCACCCGGGTCATCACCAGCACCGGGGCCGGCGTGGCCAGCGCTCTGGCCGGTGCCGTTGGCGCGCTATCGGGGCCACTGCACGGGGGGGCACCGAGCCGAGTGCTCGACATGCTCGAGGAGATCGGCGACCCGGTGAACACCGAGCGCTGGGCTCGAGCCACCCTGGCCGCGGGAAGGCCGATCATGGGTTTCGGCCACGCTGTCTACCGGGCCGATGATCCGCGCTCGACGCTGCTGAAGGAGGTGGCGTCCGGTCTCGGCGGTGACCTGGTTGCCCGGGCCATCGATATCGAGGCCCGGATGCTCGCCGTCCTGGCCGAACACAAGCCGCAGTCCACGATCGTGACCAACGTCGAGTACTACGCGGCTGTCGTGCTCCACCTGGCGGGCCTGCCGCAGCCGATGTTCACACCGGCGTTCACGACGAGCCGGGTGGTCGGCTGGGTGGCGCATCTCCTCGAGCAGGCCGCCAACAACAAGATCATGCGACCGCTGGCCCGGTACGTGGGGCCCGAACCCAGCTGGGCAGGCGCCGAACCGGTCGCGGCCCGCTGAGCCGGCGTATCGTTCGACGTGACAGCTGCGAGGAGAGAACCGCGAACTCGGATCAGGAGCGCAGCCCGTTCGGGCGGTCGGGCCCCAGCTCGGCCTCGTGCAGCTCGACGAGCCGCATTCCGATGTCGGCCATCGTCGCCCGTAGCTCGAGAGGCAGGAGCACCTCGACCCCCGGACCGAGCGCCAGCAGCTCCCGCACGGCCGATTCGTAGGAGTCGACCCGGAACGAGCCCTCGAGCCAGTCCTCCCGGCCGGGCTGTGGCTCGGCCTGCGGCCGCGGCCGCCACCCCTCCGGCCGTCCGATCAGCACGGCGACCTGTAGAGCGGAGGGCGACAGCCGAACCCTCACCCGGCGGATGCGGCCTCGGCCCCGCCCACCGAGCTCACCGAGGAGGGTCGGGAGCTCCCGCTCGAAGGTGTCGAGGAGCTCGAAGCCGCCGTGGGGTCCCCGGATCGCGTAGACGGGAACGCCGGCACCGCTCAGGGCTTCGAGATCGCGCAGCACGGTGCGTTCCGAGACCTCCAGCCGCTCGGCCAGCTCTCGGGCGGTGATCCGACCGCTCGACTGCAAGATGAGGAGCAGGCTCACCAATCGGCCGGCACGCATCGCCCCATGGTAGGAGGGCACTCTCCACTGTCTCGCGCCCGTACCTGACAACTGATGTCAGGTTTCGGGCGTCATCGTCTTCGCATGCTGTCATTTCACGCAAGCACGCAGATCGCGGCCGAGGCGAGCGTCGTGTGGGACACGCTCGTCGAGACCGACCGGTGGCCCGACTGGGACTCCAACATCGAGCGGATCGACGGTCGGCTTGCCGAGGGGGCGAGGATCACCCTTCGCATGACGTCCTCGTCCCGGCCGTTCGAGATCCGGGTCGTCGCCTGGGACCGACCGAATCGGCTCGTGTTCCGCAGCGGGATGCCGCTCGGCCTCTTCACCGGCACCCGGACCTATGAGCTCCAGACCAGCGCCGAGGGGACACAATTCGAGATGGACGAGCAGTACACCGGACCCCTCGCCCCCCTGATCGGGCGTAGTATTCCCGACTTGCAGCCATCGTTCGATTCGTTCGTCGCCGGTCTGCGGCGCGCCGCCGAGACCGCGCAGTCGAACCGTTGACCATCCACCGCCCAACGAGCAGCACCAAGAGAAAGACATCGGTCATGGCCGATCACATCGAAGGCTCCGGTACCGAGGAAGACCCGTGGATCCTCACCACACCACCTGGCAAGTCGGAGTTCGACGCATGGAAGGACGAAGCGGCCGATCCCCCTGCGCTCGTCATCCAGGTCGGTTCCACCCAGCTGCGCTACCACTTGCGCTGCCTGGAGGACCTCCACGCGATGCTGACCGAGCATGGCGACTGGATGCCGCTCGGCAACGCCGACGAGCAGAAGGACGCCAAGCCTGGCACCGTCGAAGCGTGGGGCCGCTCGACCGAAAACCCGGTGGGCGGGTGGTACGGCATCAAGAAAGGCCTGCGCGGGCGTTTCGCGAACTACGTACCTCCGGTAATGGAGCAACTCGGTCTCGCCGAGGTCGAGCACAACGCTCGCAACAACCGGATGCGGGCGATCTGACGACTCAGATCCGATCGCCCGGCTCGGCGTCGAGCCAACCGGCGTTGCGGGGGTCGGAGGTCACGATCCGGCGGTTCTCGGGTGAGAAGTCACAAAGGGCGGTACCGCTGACGTAGTTGTAGAACCCGTATTGCATGCAGTCCTCGTCGCGGCCTTCGTGGCCGAGACCGTAGACGTGGCCGAGCTCGTGGGCCACGGTGCCCAGGCAGCTCGCCGGGAAATCAGGGGTATACGGGGTCGTCTCGACGATGCGGTCGATGCAGCTGACGTCGTCGCCGTCCATCCATGCGCCCTCGTACCGGTTGGCGCCGACCCGCCCGTCGATCCGGGCGGCGGGAAAGGTCAGCGTGCGGACGTTGTCGGAGCCGGGCGACAGGCCCTGCTTGGTGTTGACCTCCTCCCGTATGTTCATCAGCCGGTACCACCGCTCGTCGTCGCCGGCGGGAGCCGTGTCGTACCACCGAGCCGGGTGGTCGCCGTAGACGATCTCGACGCCGCCCACCGGCAGCCGGAAGGTGCCCCCGAACTGGTCGTACCAGAACCTCTGGAGGGCGACCATCTGCCGCTCGATCGACTCGACAGCAGCCGGGTCGAACTCCTGGTCGGCTTCGACGAAGTACACGATCCGCAGAACGGTCGGGTCGCTCGGTCCCTCCGGTGGGGCCGGTTGCGGGGCCCGTTCGTCGGGTTCGGCCGACGGTCCGAACTCGGCGCTGTTCGCCGGTGGGCGAACCGATCCGGCCCGACTGTCGATCGTGGGTGCTCCGGAACCGGCGCCGGAGTTCGACGTCTGGTCGTCGACGACAGGGACGGCGACAGCCTCGATCGCCGGAGCATCGGCCGGTGGGTCCGAGGACTGGCCGTAGCCGAGCGCGGCGATGGCCACGATCAGCACGAACAGGCTGATGCCCATCGCCCGTATGGTCCCGTTGCCGCTCATGCCCTCCGCCGCTGATCCGATCCGCCCCCATCGTCGGCCCCGTCGGGCCGGACCGGCCATCGTGAGCCGACGGTACGGCACCGGCCGGGCCCGGCCAATGGGTTGTGGAACCTACGAGACAGCTCCACATCGTAGTTGTAGCAGCTGTGTTCAGCGCGGGGCGCCTCACCCGGAGTCGAAACGAGGTTTGCTCTACGGCTCCCAGGGGAGCGGGTTCACGCCGCTTCCGTGGCGATCGAGGTGGTCGCCGCCGTCGCCGCCGGGGATGCGGGCGATGCCGGTCATCCGATCGGCTACAAGGTTGTGGAAGCGGTGGAGCGGTTCCTCGAACCGGGGAGACAACCGCCCTGGTGTGTAGTGGGCGTGGCCGAGGCCCCGTTGGCCTCGCTCGACGATGGCGATGTCCTCGCTGTTCACTTCGATCCAGAAGTCCCTCGTCGCCGCGAACTCGTCGTCGGTCGGGCAGGCGTTCGGTGGGATCAGCCAGACGCCGGTCTCGATCGTGCGGTCGGCGGCGACCGGTTGCAGGATCATCGCGAACGCGTGGTTGGGGAGGACCGAGAGCAGCAGGTTGGGGAACAGAGCGATGAACCTCCCGCTGGCGGCATCGCTCGGCGACAGGTCGTCCGCCGGTGGCATCGCCGTCCACTCGTCGCGATCCTCGCCGCTCACCGGGGTCGTGCACTGTCCGCAGTACATGCCTGGACCTTGGAAGCGGTAGTGATCGGCCACCGGTGACACCTTGGCCAGCTCCGGGTGGACGAACGGGAGGTGGTAGTACTCCTGGAAGTTCTCCGAGATCAGCTTCCAGTTGGCGTCGATCGTGAACGTCGCCCGGTCGCGAACCGCCCAGCGACCGAGCTGGTAGCCGTCGAGCCGGGCCGGCAGGTCCCCGAGCCAGTCGGCGAGCGGTGGCACGTCGTCGTCGAGGCAGGCGAAGAGCAGCGGTCCCCATGCCTCGATCCTGACGGTGTGCAGGGGGTAGTCGGCGCGGTCGAAGTCGGCGAGAGGCACGTCGTCGAACCGTGGGGTGGCGATCAGCCGGCCGTCGAGCGCGTAGGCCCAGCGATGGTAGGGACACCGGATCGTCGAGCCGATCGAGCCGTCGCAGTCAACCAGAGCCGTTCCCCGGTGGCGGCAGGCGTTGTGGAAACCGCGGGACCGGTCATCGGCGTCGGTGGTGACGATGACCGACCGGCCGGCAACCGTACGGGCGAGAATCGCCCGTCGATCCGGTCCGTCGTCGCTCGGCCCCGGTCGGCCCTCCAGCTCGTCGACCGTGCCGATGCAGACCCAGGATCGGGCGAAGACCCGCTCTGACTCCAAGGCGAAGAAGTCGGCGTCGGTGTAGCACTCGGCGGGGAGGCCCGAGGTCTGGTCGAGCGGCTTGCGGGTCTCGATCCAGGCCTCCTCGGTGGTCCAGGCTCCGTGGTCTCGCTCGGTCGTCATCGGCCTCCTCGGATCGGCTCGTGCCGAGCGACGCGGTCGTCGGCTGGCAGCACCCCCACCGAAGGGGTGGGGTCCGCCACCGGCATGGTGGTGAACCCTGCCGTGGTCCGACCATAGGGCCTCGGGCGGGCTCAGGGCCCGCCGGTCGGGGGCCACCTAGCCGGTGAGTGCCACCCGGGACCCCGGTCGGACGGCACGGAGAGCGGTGAGCCACAGCACGGTCACGAGGCCCATCCCGATCGTGAGCAACACGACATCGGGGTTGGCCCACAGCTTGACCCCGGCCGAGAGGACCAGGGCGGTGGCCAGCATCGAGACGGGGCCGCCTCCCCAGTTCGAGCGAGGAGCGAGGAGCGCCCGGCGTTCGACACCGGACACCACCGAGACGAGGGCGGCCAGCACCAGGGCGGACCACCG
>JAOTYQ010000606.1 GCA_029861725.1 Acidimicrobiia bacterium
GGTGATCTCTTCGGTGACGGGCACGTCGGTGGTGATGGCGTGCACGTTGTAGGACCGCGTCGGCGCACCGGCTGGGCAGAGGCTGCGCTCTCCGTTGGCGCCCGGTTCGGCCGGCGAGCCGCCGTAGCCGTCGAGGGGCTCCAGGTGGGGAGCCGGTCCGTGCTGCGGCGCGAACGGGGGTCTCGACCCGAGATGGGGCCGCAGGAACGGGATGGCCAACTGTCCAGTGGCCGGGTCGAAGTTCATCGGGACCCGCCCGCCAGGATCGTCGGCCACGAAGTTGGGCCACGAGTACTCCGACTCTGGTTCGTTGAGATACAAGAGCCCGTCGCGCTTCCAGTCCATCACCTCGGCATCTTGCTCGTCGCGCTTCACCCCCTGCGGGGGGAGCTGGGATTCGACGACGACCGGGACGAGCTCGGCGTCGACCTCGAGGTCGAGCCCCGCGAACTCGATCTGCTCGCCGATGAGGTCGACCGAGGTGACCGCCCGCCGCATACCACCCTCGCGATCGGGCAGCTCCGCAACGGTGGCCAAATCGTCGGTCTTGCCGACATCGTCTTGCAGCGTGTTGTAGACCCGCCAGAAGTGCCACATCCCGGAGATGTAGTGCGAGGCCACGTGGCAGTGGAACAAGAAGTCGCCGGCGGTCTCCTGACAGCCTCCGCTGCCGCAGCTGATCTCGAGCTCGTAGGTCTCCGACGGTCCGATCGTCTGGGAGTCGTTGCCCGACGACGGCATCGAGTTCTCGAACTCCTTGACCAGGCCGGCGTCGAACGACACGAAGCCGTCGGCGCCGTCGTCGCCCACGTCCTGCTGGCGCTGCCACTGGATGCCGCCGCCGTGCAGGTGAGGTACGTGGAAGGTCTCGCTGCCCGCGTGGATGAGGCGGAACTTGAGCGGATCTCCAACGTACGACTGGGGAATCGGCATCGCTGGCTCGCCGAATGCGTACGAGCTGTACGCCTCGGACTCGTCGGGGAGCCAGTCCTCGTAGAACGCGACCTGGTCCTCGGCCTCACCGAGGCGGCGGAAGAACGACTCGCTCCGGTAGTTGATGGCGCGACCGTTTGGCTTGTACGACTCCACGATCGGGTCGATCGATGGGTTGGGCACACCGTCCTTGTCGACGGTGGCGAACCGCTCGTTGCCGACCTCGTGGTAGAACATGGCGAACTCACGGAAGTCCGACGAACCGTCACCGGGGGAGATCATCGCCCCCCACGAGTTCCTGCACGACGCGTAGCCGCCGGCTGCGCTCTCGCACAACGGTTCTCCCGTCCAGTTGTCGAAGTACTCCGAGTCGGCCGGTTCGACGATGACGGCCCCGAACAAGCCGTGGCCGACTTGGAAGCGCTCGCGGGGACCGTGCGAATGGGCGTAATGCGTGTTCTCGCCGTAGTGGTCCGCATCGATGTACCACTCGTAGACGACCGTCTCGCCCGGCAATGCCGACGAATCGGGGTTGGTTGTCAGGGCGGGTTCACCCGTCGACGACACCAGAACGTCGGCGCCATGGATGGAGAAGCTGGCAGGCTCGGAAAGATCGTTCTCCATCGAGACGATCAGGCAGTCGCCCACGTTGGCCCGGATCGTGAGTGGCTGAATCGCGTCGGTACCGATGCCAAGGCTGACGCCCCAGTGGTCGACCTCGGTCAGGCGCTCCTGGGCCCGGATCTCATCAACCTGGTCGCGTATCGCGAACATGTACCCCTCGGGGTCGTGATCCCCCCAACGGTTGAGCACGATCGACACGTTCATGGCCACGACGTCGTACGCCTTCACCTCGGCATCGGCCGGGCAGCGGAGGGAGTCGACCGCCTGGACCGTGTGCTCCGACCAGTCGGGGCCGAGCATGGGACCCTCCATACCCTCGTGGCTGCTCATGTCGAAGCCCGTGCGATCGGCGATCATCTGGGCGAAGCGGTCCTCGATGCCATGGTCGTGCGTCGAGTGATCGTGTACGCCGCCGTACTGCTCGCCGCTCACGTCGTCGTCGGCGGTGATCCGAAGCGATCCGAGCACGGCGACAGCGGCCACGAGCGCGATCGCGTTCGCGAACAGCGCGTACCGCTCGACCGACTCGCGCCGTGCGCGGCCGCCAGCACGCGTCTGTACCTCCGCCATTGCCCCTCCTGCATCCCTGATTTACACCGTAACCCAGGAGCGTAGACGTCGTCAGCGGGGCGTCAAGAGCTGGCCGTTGGGCAAATGTGATGGTGGCTCGACGGCGAGTAGTTCATCTCAGCTTCTGAGACACTTGCTCCAAAACCGAGGTACACGAGCAGCGCTGTGACCTCGGTCTGCGTCAGCTCGCAAGCGAGGCACTGCACCACGCGCTGCATGGCTATCGCTGCGCTGTCGACGACGATGTTCTGGCCGAAATGCTCATGATCACCCGGCCGCTCTTGGGTCGAGACGATCAAGCCACCGCCAGGAGGTGACTCGGCCTCATACCTGCACTCATTCCATGTGGGGTACGCCGGTCATTCTGGCTAGCCTTTGTGTCTTCAGAAGCAATTTCTCTTCGACCCACCGGGCGATGGGCCAAACAGGAAACGAGGCCAACAAATGGCAAACAAAGCCAAATCGTCCATGACCAGCGACCACAAGGAAGCACTCGCAAAGGGCAGAGCGGAAGGACGGGCGGTGCGGGCGTACCTCGAGGCCCTGGAGTCGAACCGTCCGAAGCGGGGTCGCAGGCGCACCAAGGAATCCATCACCGCCCGACTCGAGGCCCTTGCGGAGCAACTCGATAGTGCCGACCCGTTGAAGCGACTGCAGCTGGCCCAGGAGGAGCTCGATCTCACCGATGAGCTGGCGCGGCTGGACCAGGGCGTCGACGTTGCCGACTTGGAGGAAGAGTTCACCAAGGTCGCTCGGTCCTACGCGCAACGCAAGGGCATCTCCTACGCGGCCTTTCGCCAAGTCGGTGTTCCTGCCTCCGTCCTGAAGGCTGCGGGCATAACCCGATCGGGCAAGTAGCAGCGCCAGCGCCTCCATCGAGGCCCCGCCACACGAGCGTGCGTGGTCCAGCTGCTATCGGCCTGGCCTGCGCTCGCTGGCGTGTGATGGTGGTCGTGCTGCATCTACGCACCGATCGTCGTGTCGCCGAGCTGTTACAGCCCTTGGTCTTATCGATGAAGTTGGCCCTGTTGCCGGGTTTCGAGTCGGGTCTTGAGGTCGTCGAGATTGCTTGCGACGGCTTTGTCGATGCGGGGCCCGAGAACGGGGCCGGCCAACCGGAGCGCACCGTGGGGTTCGAGGACCACGGTGTTGGCCAGTTCGGTTCCGCCTTCAACCTCGTTGAGGTGGTAGCTGAGTCGGGCCGCCAGCTCAGCCAGGGTCCCTTGGATCGCGATGTGGCGGTTGGTGTCGCCGGTTGACCGACCGCGCCCCAACCAACTGTCCCCGCTCGTCGGACGACGTACCATGAGGGGAGGCCAAGACGAGACTCACGATGCCCGACTCCGACCAACACAGAGCGATACCGCACGGCCTCGCTTTGGGCGCCGGTCTGGGCCTGATTGTCGGCGCAGTCCTGTTCGCTGTCACCCAGAACCCAGTCTGGGTCGCTCTCGGCATTCCATTGGGAGCTGGCCTCGGAGTCGCTATCGGGACCGTTCTCGGACCCAAGCGCAGCTAGCTACCGTCACCATTGTCTGCTGCGAACGGTTCGCCGATCTCGTCACCCATCGGGAGGCCTCTGACCCGGCCCCGAACCCGGCGGCCACGACGTCGCTCGACAGCCGCTGGGCCCAGGGTGGAGTTGGCCTCGGCTGCCCCTGAGCTCCTACCCTCGCCGGGGCTGCCATCGACGAGGGAGGACCAGTGAAGGCCG
>JAOTYQ010000088.1 GCA_029861725.1 Acidimicrobiia bacterium
TATCCGTGCGCCGATGAATACGTGTCGATCCTGGTGCTGATGCCGCGTCACTGGGAGGCCCTGGCCGAGTGGATCCACGAGGCTTGCGACAACGAGTCGATCATCGATCCGGTCTTCGCTGACATGACGGTTCGGGGCCAGACGATGGAGCTCGTCGACAGCTGGGTCGAGGAGCTGACGACGTCGATGCCGGCGCTCGACTTCTTCCGGGAGGGCCAGCGGCGGGGGATACCGATCACCCCGGTCAACACGATCGCGTCGCTGCGCAGCGACCCCCACCTCCAGGCGGTCGGCTATTGGGACACGACCGAGCTGCCGTCCGGGGCCACGGTCGAGATACCGGGAGCACCGTTCCGGACCAACGCCGGCTGGTGGCAGCTCGGCCGTGCTCCCCGCCTCGGCGAGCACACCGAGCAGTCAGCCGCCGAGGCTGCGGCCAACTCACGCAACGTCGGCTAGTGCGGCAGGCCGTCAGCTAAGAGCTCGGTCCGATGCGGGGATGAGCGACCTCGACGGGCTCGAGGCCGAGGAGGACTCGGCCGGAGGCGCGGAG
The DNA here is from genome assembly GCA_029861725.1 of Acidimicrobiia bacterium. Classification (GTDB taxonomy): domain Bacteria; phylum Actinomycetota; class Acidimicrobiia; order Acidimicrobiales; family SZUA-35; genus CADEDH01. The sequence goes on from JAOTYQ010000088.1 coordinate 554, forward strand.
GTGGATCGACTGGCCGGCGGCGTGCTGGACTGCGGTGTGGGCGTCGCGGAGGAATCGCTCGAGCCGATTGGCTGTCGATATCGCATTGGTCCCGGCCGCATGAAAACATCGGTCGGCCACCCGTACCGCCTCGTTCATGGCGTGGGTGATCGACAGCTGGGCTCGGGCCACCGCGGTTCCCAGATCGGTGCGGTCGTCCTCCAGGGCCTGCCAGGCGCCGCCGATCGCGTCGACGCAGAACGCCCGAGCTGCGCTCGTGATCGCCTCCGCCTCGGCCACCGCCTGCTGCACCGACCCTCGCTCACCGAGCGGCTGGGGTGAACCGGTCGAGCCGACGTCGGCCAGTTCGACCAGGGCATCGAGCGCGCCCTGGGCGAGGCCAACCGCCACCCCAGCCGTCGGCGCCCAGGTTGCCACCATCGCCAAGCGCGGGTCGTAGAGAGGTTCGGTTCGCAAGCCGATCCAGTGCCGCGACGCGGTCCGTCCCCGTGGCACCTCGACGTCATCGAGGACGAAGTCGTCGCTGCCGGTGCCCCGCATCCCGACGACGTTCCAGTTCGGGACGATCTCGCCGTCGGTCACCGGTACCAGCATCGACCGAGGGACCGCTGCCCCGTCGCGGCCCTCGACGAACGAGGTGGCGAGAAACCAGTTGGCATGGCGGACTCCGCTGGCGTAGTTCCAGTGCCCCTTCACCCGGTAGCCGTCGTCGGTGCGGACCGCGGTGCCGAGCGGCCGGGCCGAGCCGGCGACGTGCAGCGGTCGATCCGACATCGCTCGCATCTCCGCCAGCGCGTCGGGGTCGAGCCAGGCCAGGAACACCGTGACGGCAGCTGACACCTGAGCACACCACCCGACCGAACCGTCGACCCGGGCCAGCTCCTCGCAGACGGTGAAGCCGGTCAGCGGGTGGACCTCGGGTCCGCCCGCTGACCTGGGCTGGTACATCTGGAACACCTCGGCCTCGGTGAGCGCATCGACCAGCTCTTGAGGGAGCCGGCGCTCGGCGTCGATCCGGTCGCCCAGCCGGCGGATCATGGGCTGCAGTTCGGTCGCCGCCGAGACCATCGGATGATCGGCCCACGAGGTCATCCCCCGACGGTAGTGGGATCCGTGTCGCGAGGCCGCATGGGCCGCGTTCGGGCGCTACTCCAGCACTTCGGCGATCGCCAGCTCGGCGATCCGGTCGCCGTCGTAGCCGAGCAGCTCCGAGAGGATCTCGTAGTTGTGCTCGCCCCACGGCGGTCCGGCACGGCGGGGTGTCCCGTCGCTACGAGACAGCCGGAAGCCGTACTGCTCGGCCCACGTGTGCCCGTAGGTGTCGTGGGGCACCTCGTGAAAGTGATCGCGGTGGAGGAGCTGGGGGTCGGCGATGACCTCCGGGCTGTTCTGCACATGGTGGGCGGGCACGCCGATCGCTTGCAGCTCGGTGTGGAGCTCGACCGGGTCCCGGCCGGCGGTCCAGGCCCCGATGATCTCGTCGAGCTCGTCCCGCCGAGCCAAGCGCTCGGTGGCCGTCAGGTCCGCCAGGTCCGTGCGGCCCAGCTCGGTGGCCAAGGTGCGCCACTGGTCGTCGGTCTCGCACGCGATCGCGACCCACACGTCGCCCTCGGGATCGCCGCATCGGTAGGCGGCGTGGGGGGCGAGCCAGCGGTCCTCGTTGCCCATCCTCGACTGCCCGTGCCCGTTCACCTCCTGATCGAGCATGGCTTCCGACAGGAAGTGGATGCCGCCCTCGGCCTGGGAGAAGTCGATGCTCAGGCCCCCGCCGTGTCGCTCCCGCCAGTCGAGGGCGGCCAGGATCACCGCCGCGGTCAGCCGGGGCGAGGTCGCATCGGTGTAGGCCAGGAACGGACCCGCCGGGAGACGGTCGGGCCAGCCGGTCAGCTCGTAGTAGCCGCCCATCGCCGCCCCCATGTTGCCGAATCCGGGAATGGGGGAGAGCGGACCGCTGTGGCCGAACAGGGTCGTCGACACCGCGATCAGGCGAGGGTTGACCGCGAGCAGGTCGTCGTGGCCGAGGCCGAGCTGCTCCAGCACGCCCGGCGAGAAGGCGTTGATCACCACGTCGGCCTTCGCTGCCAGGTCGAGCAGGACTTGGCGTGACTCGGGCACCTTCAGGTTGATCTGCAAGCTCTTCTTGTCGGCGTTGATCGAGTGCCACTGCTGGCTGGCCTCGGGCCCGTCGTCGCCCAGGACTCGGGAGAGGCCGGAGGTCCGGACCTGGTCGGGACGGGTCTGGGACTCGATCCGGATCACCTCGGCGCCGTAGTAGGCCAACATCCGAGTTGCGAACGGTCCGGCGTAGACCCAGGTGAAGTCGACGACGGTCACGCCGTCGAGCGGTCGACGATCCGGCCGGGCAGCCCCGGGTGTTGACCCCGACGACGGCGAGGTCCGGCGGCTCGCGGCAACCGCCTGGCGGAGCTCGGCCATCACCTCGTCGGTGTGTTCGCCGAGTTTCGGCGGCGGACCGAGGCGGGCCAGCGCAGCTCGGTCGATGTGGGCCCACGGGCCGGGAAATCGCACCGGTGCGTCGCACCCATCGACGTTCACTCGATCCCAGAAGTCCCGCGCCCCGTAGTGCTCGCTGGCCAGCACGTCGGCCGGAGTGGTCACGGGCACGAGGAGCAGCCGATCCCGCTGGGCCATCTCGAACAGCTCGGCCTTGGTTCGGGTGAGCAGGGCCGCCGCCACCCCTTCGGAAGTACGGTCGACGACGTCGGCGACCTCCTCCAACTCCCGGCCCTCGAGTAGATCGACCCAGTCGATGGCGGCGAGCTCGTCGGATAGCGCGCCGACCTCGTTGGCCCAGCTCAGGACCTTGTTGGTGAAGCCGCCGACGAGCACGCCGGGGAGGAACGTCAGGGTGACGTGCCCGTCGAGGCACTCGTAGACGAACCGGAACCGGATCACGCCGAGCAGCTCGAGCCCGCCGCCGCTGCGCTGGGCCGGCGGGTTGTCGCACAGGGCCGGTGCCAGCCAGCCCTGGGCGGTCAGCATCATCGCCTCCTGCGCCGACACGTCGACGTGCTGACCCAGACCGCTCACCCGGCGGTCGGTCAGCGCGAGCAGCACGGCACAGGCGGCCTCTGCTCCGGCATTCACCCAGATCTGAGGGGCCGAGATGCGCACAGGAGGACGGTCCTGGTAGCCGTTCAACGCCATCTCGCCGCTGGCTGCGTTCAGGGTGAGGTCGGTGCCGATCCAGTCGGCCTTGGGTCCGTCGCCACCGAACGGTGACAGCGAGACGGTGACGAGGGCCGGGTTGGCCTGGCGGAGCGCAGCGACATCGACCGGGATGGCGCCGCACTCGATCAGCACGTCAACGCCGGCCGCCAGCTCGGCGATGAGCTCCGGCTCGTCGACGACGACCGACCGCTTCCCCCGGTTGTAGGCCCAGTGCCCGAGCGATCGTTCGGGGTCGGGGGCACCGCCGGCCCACGGACCCTGGTGCCGGGCCCGCGACCCGCCGGGGGGCTCGACCGCGATGACGTCGGCGCCCATCTGCGCCAGGAGGAAGCCGGCGAAGTGGCCGCGGTCGTCGGTCAGGTCGAGCACGCGGTACGGCGTGAGCATCGGCCGGGGGGTCCTCTCAGTCAGCGATCGGAGCGAATCTACTCCATGGCCGAGAGGCACCCCAGCGCGAAGGTACGGTGCGCCCTGATCGGTCCAGCGGCCAACCGGGGATGCGCCGGTCAGTGGGAGACAGCGGGCTCCAGGGTTTTGGCGTGAGCGACCCAGCGCTCCACCTCGGTGGTCGACGGTGGCCGCCGCACGAGGTTCTTCGCCTTGGCGATCTCGACGCACTTGGCGTAGAGGTTGTCGGGTCGCCGCTTGGCAAGTTCCTTCACCGTGTCGACCCCGGCGTGCTCGAGCAGGTCGGAGTACTCCTCGCCGACGCCCTTCACCCGTATGAGGTCGGCCCGGTTCACCCACTCCAGCACCAGTTTCTCGCTGATCCCGCACTTGTCGGCGATGGTCTTGCGACCTTTCTTCGTGCCACCCTTCGACAGGAGCTGCCCGGTCGAGCGGATGCCTCCTGCTCGCAGCTTGGTGGCGAACGACGGCCCGATGCCCTCGATGGTCGCGATTGCTGCCATTGCGTGTCTCCTCAGTCGTGTCCGAGACGATCGTGTCGCAGTGCTTGACGCAGGTCGGTAACGCAAAGTCGCGAAGAAGTCGGCCGCCGGTTCGGTGGTTTCGCCGATGCCACCGCCGTCGTCGACGACCAGCTGGTCGCGGCGTCGGGACTGCCGACCCCGACGGGCGAGCCCCTCGTGCACTACTCGCCCGGGGTTGGGGTCAGGATCTCGATCCCGCGGCCGGTCGAGGCCATTCGTGGCGGGATACCGTCCCCCGGGGAGACCAGCTAGTGGTGCGTCGCAAGCACCACTAGGTTCGACGCTCATGGCAGAACCCACCCTGGAGATCGCAGGCCCCGTCGCCACGATCAGGCTCCAACGGCCGGACAAGCGCAACCGAATCGAGCCCACCGACCTCGTCCGCCTCATCGAGCTGTGCGATGACATCGAGGCCGATCGTGACGTCAGGGTGGCGGTGCTGACCTCGTCCGGCCCGTCGTTCTGCTCCGGGTATCACCTCGGCGCCTTGGCCGAGGGGACCAGGGTCGAGGTGTCGTTCGGCGATCTCTGCGACCGGATAGAGGGTCTGCGCATTCCGGTCATCGGGCGGTTGGCTGGCAACATCCACGGGGGCGGGACCGACCTCGCGATCGCCTGCGACCTGCGGATCGCAGCCGAAGGCGTGCATCTCCTCATGCCGGCAGCCGGCCTCGGGATCCAGTACTACGCCTCGGGCCTGCGACGCTTCGTCGAGCAGATCGGCCCGGCTCAGACCAAGCGGATCTTCTGCACAGCCCTGCCGTTCGGGGCCGACGAGCTCCTCCGCATCGGCTACGTCCACGAGGTCGTCCCGGGGTCGGAGCTCGACGATCGGATCGACGCGATCACCGAGGCGGTGGCGGCGCTTGCGCCCTCGGCGGTCGCTGCCACCAAGGCCGCGGTCAACGGTCTCGCATCTGGCTCGCTGACCCTCGCCGAGGTAGAGGCGACGCATCGCGCCTCGCTGCGCACCGACGATCACCGGGAAGCGCTCCGGGCGCTCCGGGAGAAGCGCCCGCCGAGCTTCACCGGCGGCTGAGCCGGCCCGGCCTGTCGACGGGAGCGGTGTGAGGGCCTCAACACCGGGGCCAGGGCGCCGACGGAGGTGCCATGCGCTCGTTGCTGTCGCGGCCGCTGGGGCTGTTCCTCGTGCTGCTCCTCGTTGCCGCCGGGTGTGCGAGCGCGGCGTCGGACCAGGCCCGGACGACCGACGACCCCGATCGGGTGTACTTCGCCACCATCCCGACGGGTGGGGAACTACCGGACGGCGCGACCTGCGCCGAGCTCGTCCTCGACGACGATGTGCCGGCCGGGGCTGTCGAAGTTCGACCGGAGAACACGAAGGCCAACGCCACCACGGTCGAGGTCGACGGCGGCATCGTGATCGACGGGGCCGACGAGCGCTGGAACGACGCGCTCGCACCCAGGATCAGGGGTGACTTCACCGGCACGACCGACCAGATCCTGCGGTGGGGGGCGTGCAAGTGGGGCCTCGACGAGGATCTCACCAGGGCCCGGGCGGTGACCGAGAGCTCGTGGATGATGGCGACCGAAGGCGACGAGACCGATGATCGGGAGGCGTGCGCCCTGCTCGGCCGGTTGGCGCCGTGCGCCCAGAGCTTCGGCCTGCTCCAGGTGAAGGGAACGGTGCACGAGGGGACGTATCCGGCGTCGGTCCGATCGACTGCCTTCGGGGTCGACTACGCCTTGGCCTGGCTCCGGGCCTGCTTCGAGGGTTCGTTCACCTGGCTCGACGACCAGGGTTACGAGGCCGGCGACGAGCTCGGCTGTGTCGGCGCGTGGTTCTCCGGCAACTGGTGGGATCAGCCCGCCAACGACTACGTGGGGGAGGTCCGGTACCATCTCGAAGCGCGGACGTGGGAGAGCTATCGCGCCTGAACGCCCGCCCATCGAGCGACGGTCGTGCCCCGCCGACACCCGCTGGTTGTCTCCCGGCCGTCAGGCGAAGTAGCGGTAGAGCAGGTCGCCGCCGGCGGCTGTCACCTCGTTGGGGACGTCGGGGGCGGTGAGTAGCTCGGTGACGGCCCCCAACAGCTCGCCGGCGGCGTTGCCGGCTGGATCGGCGGGACCGTCGGGTTGCCAGTGCAGCGTCGTGAGCGGCAGCTCCTCGCTTGCGAACTGCTGCTTGAAGCTGACCAGGCCCGGTTGGTCGCGATCGGATCGGCCCAGATCGAGCAGCTGGAGTCCTCGCTCGGCCCCGTGCCGGCACGCCTCGATGATCATCGCCGCGTTCGGTCGGTAGCCGCGGGGGAGCGACGCGCTGAACTTGTAGTACCACACGCCATTCCAGGCGAGGTACACCATCGAGGCGACCGGACCGCTGTGATCCTCGGCGGTGATCACCAGCAGGTCGTGGCCGAAGCCGTCGTGCAGCGCGGCGAAGAACTCGAACGGTTGGGCCAACAGTCGATACTTCGACTTGCGCAGCTCGACGTGCATCGCATGGAAGGTCTTCAGGTCGTCGAGACGCGACGAGGCCCGCAGCGTGATCCCTTGCTTCGGCGCCCGCCGGATCGCGGTGCGGACCTTGCTCCTCAAGCCGTCCCACACCGGCTCGTGCCCCTCCCGGAGGTCGATCCCGTGCCAGAGCAGCTCGTGGCGTCGTTCGAACGAGTGGTCGGTGATCGCCGGTTGGCACCGAAACGGTCGGATCGTGATCGGCAGCTCCATCGATTGGAGGTGATCGGCGAACTCGCGCCAGCCGACCGGACCGAGCAACGGATCACAGACGTCGCTGAACGGTGTGCAGACGATGCGCTCGCCCCGAACGTCGGACAGCAACGAGTAGTAGGCGATACCAGCCGGCTCGCTCGTCGGCACGAACTCGTCGATCCGCACCCCGAACGTCGCCTCGACCGCTCGCCGCCAAGGCTCGCTGTGGAACAGCGTCGGCTCGTCCCGCTCGTGGATCGCCGCCGGTCGGGGCCCGGTCGGCGGCCCCGTCCTCAGGCTCGGGTTGGTGGCCGTGGCGTCGTCGATGGTCATCGAAGCAACAACCTTCCTACGGGTTCGAGGGTGACGTTCCGGCGGGCTGCGGCTTCGAGATGGGACCGGTCGACGCGGTCGGCTTCGACGGGCACGGCCAGTCCCCGAGCGCCGGCCCACCGGGCCAGCTCCACTTGGTGGTCGTCGAGCTGCTCGCCGAAACGGGCTCGACGCGGCACGAACACCGGCACCTTGCCGGCCCGCAGGGCGAGCGAGAGCGAACCAGTTCCTGCGTGGGCGATGACCACGTCGGCCTCGGTCATCGCCGCCGCGAGCTCGGCCTCGGGGACCAGCTCGCGGCCGTCGACGCCCAGCCCGGAGAGGTCGGAGCTGCCCGTCTGCCACAGCACCTCTGCCCCCTTCGGCACGACCGTCACCAGCCGCTCGATGAGCCGTCTGAAGTCGCGGTCTGTCGTGCCGACGGTGACGACGATCCGCTGCAGCTCGGGCTCGGTAGCCGACTCGCTGGTGGCGAAGCCGTCGTAGACGCCGCCGAGGTGGCGGAACCGGGGCGGTGGGTCGTCGAACTGCCACCAGCACCCGACCCCTGGGGTTCGAGCGAGGATGCGCCCGGTCATCGAGCACGTCGCGACTCTTGTCGAGCTCTCGATGTAGTGGGCGTCGATGCCGAGGGAGGCCGCTACCGGGAGGTAGCTCAGGGCGATTGCCGACCCGGTGCTGACCACCCGGCTGATGTCGTTGTCACGCAGGAGACGCCAAGCCGCAGGGATCGAGCGAAGGACCCCGGCAGCGTCCCGCTCGCCGACGAACGGCACCAGCTCGACCCGGCGACCGCGGAGCAGGTCACGGGTCTGAGCGTTCCCGTTCGTGATCCAGACCTGGTCACCGTCATCCGGCAACCTGGCGGCCAGCTCGACCAACTCGGTGATGTGCCCGCCGATGGTGGCGACGTACGCCGTCGTCATCGTGCACCGTCCCCACTGATCACCGCCCGTGCTGTGCCGACGAGGCACTTGAGGTCGGTGGTCGGGCTGATCGACGCGACATAGTCGAGATCGAGCTCCAACATCTCGCTCATCGAGACCTCCCCCCGCCCGCTGATCTGCCACGGACCGGTCATGCCTGGCTGCACGGCGAGGCGTCGCCGCCGACTCGGCTCGAACAGCTCGACCTCCCAGAGCAGCGCTGGTCGGGGGCCGACGAGCGACATCTCGGCCCGGACGACGTTGAGCAGCTGCGGGAGCTCGTCGAGCGAAAGCCGTCGGAGCCATCGGCCGATCGGCGTGATCCTCGGATCGTCGCCGTCCTTGGCGGCCTCGGCCCCGCCGAGGAGCTCCCGCTCGTTCTGGGCCCGCTGCGCGGCGTCGTCGTTGCCGACGTACATCGTCCGGAACTTGTAGAGCTGGAACGGCAGCCCACCGGTGCCGACTCGAACCTGGCGGAACAGCACCGGTCCGGGGCTCGAGCGGCGGACCAGCGCTGCGCCCACCGCCAACGCCGGAGCGGTGACCGCGAGCCCTCCGAGGCCGAGGACGAGGTCGGTTGCTCGTTTCCAGCCAGGGGCCCGGTGACCGACCTCGAGCCGGATCGCTGGACGGTGACCGCGGGCGTTGGCTTGGGAGCCGCTGACCCTCGACCGGGACGGCTTGCGGTGCCGGCGAATCGACCAAGCGGGCCCGGGCGGCGCGGTGCGGCGAGCCCGCTCGACCTCCAGTGCCGCGGCCCGGCGGCCCGCCCATGTCAGCTCCGAGCGGAGCGAGACCTCGTCGTGGCCCGTCGCCGTCAGCGACGCCAGCCGCACCGACCGGGCACACAGGGCCACCCCTCGCCAGACGACCGACGCGGCGACCGCATCTACCGTGTCGATCGTCGTGGCCGGTCCCACGACGACGCCGTGCAGGTCGGTGCCTCGCCGGACCAGCTGCAACTCTGCCCGGCCGAGCGTGTGGCCGACCAGACGGGCTTCGACGGCGATCGTGGGCTCCGCCGGGCCGCGCTGGTGAGCGGCGTTCGGTGCGCTCCGGCCGCCGAGTGTTGGCCGAGCGACTTCGGCGATCTGCAGCCTGACGTGTCGCGCGGCCTGGCCCGCCGGATTCGACCCGAGCAGGTCACGCCAGCGCTCATGGGCCGGCGTTACCGGCTCGGCCACCGGCGAGCCGATGAGACCCAGCGCGAGCACCACGAAGAACACGTCGGCCCCGGCCCGAAGCGTCAGATGCGGATCGAAGATGCTGAGGACAGCGAGCATCACCACGATCGCCCTACCGGCGAGGCGGACCGACCCGATCAGCGAGCGATCGGGCGGCGCGGCGTCGGGTTTCCCGTGGGGGCCCGACCGCCCGAGATCGCAGTAAGCGGCCCTCAGGAAGCCGACCGCCGCTGCCAAGAGCGGAACCCCACCGACCCACAAGAGCCACAGATACCCGCTCTCCAGGTAGACGATGTCTCGCCAGACATCGGGTGGGGCCATCGTCGCGTCCGGTTCGACCCCGAGCAGCCAGCCACCGTCGGCCAGATCCGGCCAGTAGAGCTTCGTGATGTTGGTCCATCGGATGATCCAGCTCTCCGGCAGTCCCGAGCTGCGATCGAGGTCGGCCAGCCGGGCGGCGACGATCGGCCAGAGGCCGACCACGGCGATCGCCGCCAGCGGCAGCCCCCGGGTTACGAGCGCACGGGTCCGTCGGTGGAGACGGCCGAGCACGACGAGCACCGTGCCGAGCGCCACCACCGTTCCCGCCTGCCCGCTGGCCAGCGCACCGACTCCCAGCAGCGTGGCCACCCCGTACCACCGACGCTGCCCGCTCGTGAAGGCCCACGACAGCGCAGCGGCGCAGGCCATGGCGAGATAGCTCCCGGTTGCGATCGACGAGCCGATCGTCGAGGTCCCTCGACCGGCGTCGACCACATCGGCGTTGCTGCTGACGAAGTACCGCCCGAGCACGTCGAGCACGGGCTGCACGCCGAGCGACTGGGACAGGGTGATCGCGGCCACGACCACGGCCGCTCCCACCGTGGCCCGCCAGACGAGCCTGAGGTCGGCCTCGGTGCGGACAGCCGCTCGGACCAGGAGGAAGAGTCCGGCGTACTTGACGAAGGGAAGCGCGGCCAAGGCATCGTCGATCCCGACCGGGCGGGCCCTGGCCAGCAACCAGACAAGGGGGAGCGCCGCGCCGGCGGCGACGACGGCCAGCAACCATCGGTCGGTCGCCATGGTCTGGAGTCGCCAACGGCGCCCCTCGTACAGCGCGATGAACGTCAACGCGATCGCGGCAACCGTGACGATCACCTGCACCAGGTCGCTCGGTCGGAGCAATGGGACTCCGGTGCCACGGGGCAGGCCGACGAGGAACGGCATCGAGGCTGCGAAGAGGGCCACCAAAGCTGCTGCTCGCTGCGGAACCCGTGCGGTGGCGCTCATGCCGACCCCCCGTTTTCGACCGAGCTGTTGCCCGCCGAGCTGTTGCCGGCCGAGCTGTCGAGCGTCGTGCCGAGCTCACCGATCAACCGGCCGCGCCGGGTCATGACGGTGGCGGCGACCACGAACAGCACGAGCGCGGTCGCAGCCGGGACCCCGAAGCTCACGAGGTCGTTCGATCGATCGAAGGCGGCGATCGCCAGCGAGGCAGGTCCGAGCGCCAGCGCGCAGGCGAACGCGATCCGCGGGCCGTGGCGAATGCTGGACCGGGCACGCTCCCGACCTGACAGGAGGCCACGGTGGGCGGCGAGGAGGGCCAGCACATCGCCGGCGGAAACGGCGAGTCCGAGGCCGAGCAGCACGGCTGGTCCGTCGAGCAGGAGCACGGCAAGCGGGAGGCCGACGATGGCCGTGACCGCTCGGATCCAGGTCGAGCGCCGCAGTCCGTCGCCGCTGCCGGTCGCCATCGTCGCCTGGCGTGCGACCTCGAAGAGGGCCTCGGACGCAGCGCCCAACCCCAGCCCGGTCAGGCCGAAGCCGAGCATCCGGACCGTGTCGGGGTCGTCGAAGCGGCCTCGGGCCAACAGGTCGGCGGTGGGCCCGGATAGAACGATGAGCGCCAGGCCCGCCGGGACCGCGGCCCACGCTGCAAGGCGAAGCGCGGCGAGATAGCCCGTCACCAGCTGCTGCGGAGGCCCGGTGCTCGCCCTGGCCAGTCGCGGCAGTGCAGCGGAGGCAACCGGCCTCCCGATCAGGGCCAGTGGGATGAAGTAAGCCAGTGTCGCGATCTCGAACGCCTGCACGCCGCCAGAGCCGGCATAGCTCGCCGCCACGATCAGGGCGAATTGCCGCAACGCAATCACGCTCGACCAGCCGAACGAGTGGCCGACGGGCCGAGCGAGGGCCCTCACCGCCGGATCGCCGGGGCGGAGCGCGATCGTCACCGAGCCGGCAGCTCGCCGGGCGCCGAGGTACTGGACGGCGGCGTGAGCCAGGACCGACAAGCCGGATCCGAGCCCGAGGGTGAGCAGGAGACCCGGAGGAGCGTCGGTCACCTCCCGTCCGCCTCCATACCGGCTCCACACCACCGCGACGGTGACCATGAGCCCGACGTTCTCGACGATCGGGGCCGCCGACGCCACGAGGAACCGGCGGTGGGCGTGCTGAATCGAGACGAACACGCCGATGGCGGCGTACAGCAGCAGCTGAGGAACGATGATCGCGACCAGCAGGCCGGCGACGCGAGCGGCATCGGGGATGAGGGCGTGCTCGACGCCGGAGGTGAGGGCCGACGCGATCCAGCCCCGACCCACGATGGCGATGGCGGTGACGACCGCCATGGCGACGGTGACCAGTCCCAGTGCCGAGGCTGCCAGCCGGCGGGCACCGGGCCGGTCACCGCGATCGAGGAGGCGAACGAGGGGTGGGACGAGCACCGACGAGATCGCCGAACCGGCGACCACGTCGTAGAGCGTCAGTGGCAGCACGTTGACGGCGACGAACAGGTCGCCCAGGACCGTCGATCCGAGAACCGACGCCGCGACGATGATGCGAACCAGGCCTGTCACCCTGCTGAGGCCGGCGGCGGCGGCGATCAGAGACGAGTCCCGAAGCAGACCTCGGCTCGTCACGCCGAGGCCACCTCCCCCCGTGGAACGATCGGATCCAGCCGCAGCCGAGTCGCTCCCGGCACCGTCGACCTCCGGGCCGGTGACGTCTGGCCCCGTCATGACCGCCTCAGGCAAGCCAGAGCTGCCGGTTCCGAGCCCGGAGCGCAACGGCAGCAGCGATCGGCACGCCGACCAGGAGGCCGACCGCCAGCCCTTGCAGCCCGCGGCGGTGAGCGGAGCGGCTGATGAAGGTCGGCTCGCTGAGCATACGAACCGGAGAGGCAACGAGCGGCCCGAGCTCCCGGCGAGCGAGCTCCTCATCGATGGTGGCCAGCTCGGCCTCGAGCCGCCCGACCTCCCGGACGAGCGCCGGCTCCGCCAGTGTCGCCGCCGCCAGCTCGGCTCGCTCGGCTCGCACGTCGGCCAGTTGGCTCTCGAGCTCGGTCAGCTTCGTGCCGGCTTCCGCGAGCTCGGCTTCAATCGTCGAGCGACGGCTGGCTGCGATCGCCGATGTCAACGATGAGTCGAGGAGGCCCTGCAGCCGGTTGAGCTGCTCGTCGGTGAGGTCGATCTGTCGTTGCAGGCTCTCCTCGGTGGTGAGGAGCTGAGCATCGGACTGCCGGGCCTCCTCGATCGCGAGCAGGCCTGCGTCGGCGGTAGCCAGACCGGCCAGGACCTGGACTCGGCGGTCGCGTAGCGCTTCGTTGTTCTCCGACGCCAGCGGCCGGCTCGAAACGACGAGGTACTGGGCGATCACCGCATCGCTGATCGCAGCGGCCGTGGCCCGGTCGCCATCGGCGACGTCGAGACGGAGCACCTCCGAGAGGTCGACGGTCTCGACGTCGATGCGGTCGCGCAGGTCGTCGACGCTCCGATCGAACTCGACGGCGACCGGCGTGAGCACCGCATCGCTCTCGAGGGTCGCGATCTGTGTGAGCAGCCGACGATCTTCCCGTAAGAAGCTGTCGGGCACCGACTCGTCCAGGGTGTAGACGAACTCGCGGCGCACGATCTCCTCGCCACCCCGGGCCAGCCCGAGCGAGTAGCCGATGGCACCAGCGAGGACCAGCACGACCGCCACCCGCACGAGAACCGACTGAAGCCTTGCCCCACCGACCGGTGTCTCCGAGGCGCCGGAGACCGCCGGCCCTGTGGCGATGGTCGTGGCGTCCGCTCGGATCTCGGCCGGCTCCGTCGGGCCGGCGGCCGCCGTCTCGAGATCGGAGTCGTCCGGCTCCCCGGGCTCGATCAGCTCGGCGAGCAGCGCCTCGATGTCCCCACCGGACCCGCCGTTGGTCGGTTGTTCGCTTGGGTCGTCGGAGTCGCTGGTCGGTTGTTCGCCGGGGTCGTCGCTTGGTTCCTCGGCGTCGGTCCGTTGCTCGGCGTCGGTCGGTTGCTCGGTTTCGTCGGGCTGTTGGTCGGCTGGTTCCGCACCATCGCCGCTGACCTCGCCACCGGCCTCGGGCAACGGCTTGTCGGTTCTGGGCCCGTCGAGCGCGTCGGGCTGCTCGTCGGTATTGGGCTCGTCGAGCGCGTC
>JAOTYQ010000607.1 GCA_029861725.1 Acidimicrobiia bacterium
GGTGCGCCCCGTCGGGAACCGCACGTAGTCGAACTGGATCTCGTCGAAGCCGAGCCGGCACGCTTCTACCGCGAGGTCGATCGGATAGGTCCAGTTGTCGCGGTTTGCTGCGTCGACCCACGCCCCGGCCAGCTTCGCACCCGGCGTCGATCTCGCCCAGCTGTCGTCTTCGAAGGTCACGATGCGGGTGATGGCGTACAGGTCGTGCTCACGGGCCGCCGCCAGCAGCTCTCGAGGGTCGTAGACCGGCCTGACGGCCCCGATCTCGTGAGCGAACGCCACGCTGGTCTCGTACAGCACAGCGTCGCTCTCGTCCTTGGTGTCGAACACGAGGGCGTTGACCGTCGTCTGGTCGGCCAGGGCCAGCAGCGCGTCGAACTCCGCGCGGTCACCGGCGACATCCGACGAGACCCTCAGGCCGCGCACGATCCGAGGCTCCAGCTCCACGGCCAGCTCGGTCCCGGTAGCGGCGGCGGTCGGTTCGAGCTCGACCGGCTCCCACGCCGATCGCCGGACCTCGAGGGGGTCGCCGGGGGCGGCGTCGAGGGTGAAGCGCCCGTCGGGCCCGGTAAGGAACGACCGGTCGCCGGCCGTGACGCTCGCACCGGCCAGCGGCGATCCGCTCACCGCCGATACCACCGTTCCCGAGAGGGCACGGGTGCGGGACGTCGGAGCGGGAGCGGCGACCGTCTCGGAACCCAGCAAGCCGCGCTGCGAGTCACCGGCCTCCCCGCTGCCGATCGGCATCCCCTCGGCCAGGACCGACGGGTGCACGTCGCTGCAGCCCGCCAAGGCCACCACGAGCACCACGAAGGGGTGACGCCACGCAACCACTGGCGTAGCTTACGGCCCCCAGCCAGACCCCACGGGTCGCCGGCCCCAGTTCCGGAGTTGGCCGCTGTCGAGATGCTTCGGCTCGTACGAGCCCCGCCGGCCGGCCTAGTGTCGGGGTGTGATCACGTTCAAGTGCCTGCTGAACGGCGCCATCGACGACGCCGCCCGGAACCGGGTGGTCGACGGGCTCGCTCGGATCCACGGCGAGCACTTCGGCGTCGACCCCGGCGAGGTCACCGTCGAGTTCACCGAGGTCGCCACGGGGCGCTGGTACACCGGTGGGGAGCTGTCGAGCGCATCGATGGTCCTGGGGACCGTGCCGGCCGGGACCCCACAGGACGTGCGGGAACGGGTTATGGACGAGATCGCACGCTGCTTCAGCGCCGTGACCGACACCGACTATCACGACGTGATGGTTGTCGCCGCCGACCCCCGAGCCTGACCAGGAGTCACCATGCCTCTCTACCGTTGCACCGCCCCCACCGGGACGCTCGACACCAAACGCCGCCAAGGTGTGGTCGACGCCATCACGTCGATCCACTGCGAGCTGACCGGCGCCCCGAAGACGTTCGTCCACGTGCAGTTCCACGACGCGACCGGTGAGGAAGCGACGCCGGTCGTCCTCCACGGTGGGATCCGGGCCGGCCGCACTGCGGAGACCACAGCCGAGCTCGTGCGCCGATGCGTGACGACCGTGGCCGGCATCCTCGAGCTGTCAGAGAGCGACGTCTCGATGCGTACGTCGTCGACGCCGGCCTCGTGGATCTTCGAGGGCGGACGGGTGCTCCCGGAGCCGGGCGAGGAAGAAGCCTGGCTGACCGCCGAGGCCTGAGGCGCGGCGGGCCGGCGAGCAGAGGAGCCGGCAACCCTCGTCACCAGGTGTCGATCGGATGCTTCTTCGCCGGGCGGTCGAGCCGACGGTCGATCCCGGCGAGGAGCCGGCCGATCCGGACCCTGGTCTCGGCCGGATCGACGACGTCGTCGAAGCCGTCTTGGTGTCGGACGGCGGCGAAGCCATCGGGGCGGCCCAGCACCGTGGTCGGCCACGCCAGCCACAGCACCGGCACGGCCCGCCCGCTCGACAGGCCCCCGAGCACCGCCGGACCGAGGCCGCCGCCCCGCCTGACCTGCACGGCGAACATCGGGACGGTTCGATGGTGATGGGTCATCACCGCTCGCGTGTGCCAGCGGTTCACGCCGGGTTGGGTGCTCCCCGTGCGGTCGGCCGGGTCTGCTATTGGTGAGCTTCCGGCGCTTCGCGTGACGATCGTGCCCGGTGTGTCGATCAGCGCCAGGATCGGTAGCTCGTAGGCGTCGCACAGCTCGACCATCCGTCCCGCCTTCGTCGCTGCGTTCTCGTCGATCGCACCGTCGTCGACGATCGGCTGGCTGGCGATCACGCCGATCGAGCGGCCCTCGATCCGACCGAAGCCGGTGATCACCGATCGGGCGAAGTTCGGACGGAGCGGCGCGATGCCACCGGCGTCGACGATCGCCTCGATCACCGGCACCATGTCGTACGGTCCGTCGTCGGGCACGAGGGAGGCGAGGTCGCCGGCGGTCGCTGGAGCCGGTCCCTCGGCCTCGTCGCCGTAGAAGCTCAGGTAGCGCTTGGCGGCGGCGATCGCCTCGGTCTCGTCGGCCACGAGGAGGTCGATCCCGCCCGTGAGCTCGTGCATCTCGACCCCCGCCAGCTCGTTGGCCGACAACGACAACCCGAGGGCGGCCTCCACCATCGGCGGCCCTCCCATCCCGATCGACGATCCCCCGGTGGCGATCACGATGTCGGAGAACCCGGCCAGGCTGGCGTGGCCGGCGAAGGACGGGCCGGACACGATCGCGATGGTCGGTACCAAGCCCGATAGCTCGGCCATGCCGTCGAACAGCTGGAACCGGCCGAACGGGGCGTTCAGCTCGAGGTCACCTCGCCCCACCCGAGGGTGGCGGGCCCGGCTGCCACCGCCGTCGACGAAGAAGACGACCGGCCAGCGGTGCTCGTGGGCGAGGGCGAACAACCGTTCCAGTCTCGCCGCCCCGTAGCCGCCGCCCCGATCGGTGAAGTCGGTCGAGGAGGTGATGATCGTCCGTCCGCCGACCGTCCCGACGAAATCGACGCCTCCGGCCTCGGCCACCCACTCCCCTGCCGCGCCGATGGCGGCGATGCTCCCGTACTCCACCTCGCTGCCGGGATCGAGCAGCGCCGCCACCCGCTCCCGAGCGGTGAGGCGGCCGCCAGCATGCACCCGAGCCACCATCTCCGGGCGGGATTCGTCGCGCTGGGCGGCCTTGGCCGCCTCCAGCTCCTCGACCCGGTCGCGGCCGCGCCGGTCGGCGTCATCGTTCTCGGTCATCGGGGGTCGATCGGGTGCTTCTTCGTGGGAGCGAAGGCCCGGGGGATGGTGTCGAGCATCGCGATGATTCGGTCCCTCGTCTCGTGGGGCAGGATCACGTCGTCGAAGGCGAAGGTCCGGGCGGCAGACACACCGGATGCCGGCTCCCGCATCTCCTCGGCATAGGCGTCGCGAATCGCCCTCGCCTCCTCGCTGCTCGTCGCGGCCTTGATCTCGGACCGCTTCACCAGGAACGCGGCTCCTTCCAACGACATCCCGCCCGACTCGACCGACGGCCACGCCAGGCGCAGCTCCGGCATCCGCCGGGAGGCCCCCCAGCCCGACATGGCGTGGGGGCCGAGCCCGTAGGCCTTGCGGAGCTGCACCGAGCACAGCGGCACTGTCCGGTGATGGAGGGCGGAGAGCGGGCGGGCGTGGTGCCGGGCGATGCCCTCCCGCTCGGCGGCGGGGCCGACCATGTAGCCGGGGTTGTCGACCAGCGACACCAACGCCAGCTCGTAAGCATCGCACAGCTCGACGAACCGGGCTGCCTTGTCGGCGGCGGCGGAGTCGATGGCACCGGCTACCGGCGACTGGGGCTGGTTGGCGAAGATCCCGATCGGCCGCCCGCCGAGCGTCGCCAGCGCGGTGATCATCGACGGAGCCCAG
>JAOTYQ010000089.1 GCA_029861725.1 Acidimicrobiia bacterium
GGGAGCCGTTCCTCGCCCTGGCTGTCGTCGCCGCCGGTTGCGGTGGCGACGATGACGAGGCTGGGGACACGACCACCAGCGAGACCACCACTACAAGTGACACGACGACCACCGCCACCTCCGACGCAACAGGCACGACGACCTCGACGACGGTCACCACCACCGAGCCGGTCGAAGAGACGGTTGAGGTGTACTTCAGCGTCGGCGACGGATCCGACTGCTCCCGGGTCGAACCTCACGTGCGCAACATCGGTTTGGGCGTCGATCCCATCCGGGCCGCCTTCGACGAGTTGATCGGTGGGCCGAGCCCTGACGAGGCCAGCGCCGGGGCTACGTCGTTCTTCTCCTCGGAGACGGCCAACGTGGTTTCCGCAGTGAGCCTGACCGACGGGTTGCTGGTCGTCGACTTCGCAGATCTCCGCACCCTGATCCCCAACGCCTCGACCAGCTGCGGCAGCGAGGCACTGCTGGCCCAGCTCAACAACACCGCCTTCCAGTTCTCAGACGTCGACCGGGTCCGCTACCGGATCGAGGGAAGTTGCGACGACTTCGCCAACTGGCTGCAGCGGGACTGCTTCGACGCCGACCGATCCGGTCAACAGCTCGACGTTCCGACCAACGAGCGAGCCTCCGGCTCCGGGTGCACCCCGACGTCAAGTGACAGCCTGCCCGACGGGCTCTGGTTCGGCTTCATCGAAGATCCCCAGACCGACCAGGTGTCGTTCGATCTCGCCTGCTGGTTCACCGGTGCCGCCGCGGCCGCCGCCGCCGCCGAGGACGGCGAGGAGAGCCCGCCGCCCAACGACTTCCACATCCGCAACGAGAGCGACCGGCTCCGGACCCTGGCCGTCGACCCGTCGGCCGAGGTGGCCTGGCTGCCCAACCCCGGAGACCCCGAGAGCCTCGAGGTCGTCACCTACCATGCCTGGCTGGCCGAGCAACCAGGACGACCCGTAGCTCCCGGAGTCTGGCTGAACGTCGAGGACGGGCGGGTCATCTCCATCGAGGAGCAGTACGTACCATGAGCCGTGATCCTGTCGAGTACCCCCGGCGATCTCCGTTTGCTCCCGGATGTGGGGCCCCTACGTCCGCAGGAAGCCGACCGCAGTCGATGCACGAGGAGGTCGAGTCATGGGAGCCGTCGACCCCATCACAACTACTGCAGTGGTCGTCCCCCGCCTTGGTGGACCGGACGTCCTGGAGGTTCGATCCTCCTGGGAGGTGCCGGCCCCGGGGCCCGGCGAGGTCCGGGTGCGGGTCGATGCGGCCGGGATCAGCTTCGCCGACCTGTTGGTGATGCAGGGGGTTCACCCAGAGCGCCGCAAGCCCCCGTTCGTACCCCAACTCCGCTCCCAAGATGTGTGCTCGCCGGTGGTAGCAGAGGGAATCAGGGGCCAGCGAAAGCGCTACTCGGGGTTCCCGAAGCGCTCCAGCCACCGGCGCCGCCCCCGCTCGGCCAACGACCGCATCTCAGCTCGATCGGCTTCCGAGAACCTCGGATCAGACTCGAAGTCGATCACCGGCTCGTCGCCCCACTGATTCGACACTGGTGGCGCCGGGCCCGCATCGCAAGCTCTCGTCCATACTTTGAGCGCTCGTGTCCGCAGGTCGGCGGACCCGGGTCCTGAGCTGCTGCGTGCTCGCTCCAACAACTCCCGGTGGACCAAAGGTAGCAGGCGTGGATTTCGTCGGCCCACACCTGCAGCTCGGCGTGATGCTGTCGACGGTGCTCGGCCGTCGTGCCTTGCTCCCACACAGCGGCGACACTAGCGGACGCCGGTGACAGGCTCGGCCTCCCCTTCCCGGCGTCTGGGTTGTGGCCGGATCGCTCGCGGCGTTTCTTTTTTTGCCAAGGTGAGGGTCGCGGGTTCACCACCGAGGAACTCCACCGCTCGTTCCAACGCCAAGCCGAGATCATCCATCCTGACGGCCTCCTGGTCCACGGCATCTGGGCCGGCACAATTACCGAGCGCTACAGAGGGCTGCACGATCAGCGCTACACGCCCGAAACGCTCAAGACCGTCGTCCCCGAGATGCTCGACCTCGTTGAGTGTGCCTTCTACCAAGAGATGACCATCGACGACTCGCTCCGGGTCGTCCTCCGCCCGAAACGGAGCCACCACGATGCGTAGATTGCTCGAACCCGGCGAAGCGAAACTACTCGGACCGTTCTACGCCTACATGTTCATGGCAGTGTCGGCCATGGCGGTGTTCACGTTCAATGGTCCGTCATCGCCGGGCTGGTCGTAGCCGCGGTGAGCGCCATAGGAATCGGCCTGACCGAGCACTACCCAGTGCTGCTCGTCCTGTTTGCCATCAACGCCATCGCTGGGGTGAGCGGTCCTCGCACCAGCCGGTACCTCACCCGGGTGAGATACCGGGACCGGTCGACGGCCCCCCGCCCCTTGCGGCTTGGCGGTCGCTGACAACCGCCAAGCCGGCGTGCCCTTGGTAGGTTCCACTCCGATTCGTAGTCTGGGGGCTCATTCGGCATCGGCGGAGACGATCGCCGCCGTCGAAGCCAGAGCGAAGGCGGCGACGCTGGCCACGGTCCGGAGGTAGTGCCAGCGGTTCCACGGTGTCTCGTAGGTTCGGCGTCGGTTCTCGATGGCTTGTTCGGTCGAGTCGCCGAGGTCGAAGGTCTCGAGGGCGTCGTTGAGAGGGATGTTGCCGCCGAAGGTGACGCCGAGGACGCCGACGACGTAGGTGGCTGCGGCGCTGACCAACAGCCATGCTCGTCGCTGGTCCCCGGTTCGGAACTGGACTATGGCGGCCGCGAACAGTACGGCCGGGATGCCCATGAATGGGATGACGAAGGCCGGATTGATGATTGCCTTGTTGATGTTCTGCATCGTGTCGACGTAGCTGGGAGCGCCGATGCGTTGGGTGCCGGGGATGACCGACACGGCCCAGCCGTAAAGCAGGCCGGACATGAGTCCGGTGGACAGGATGCTCGTGCCGAGAAGTGTGCTGTTGATATCCATTGTGGTCTCGCTTTCATAGGGTGTCGTGATGTCGTTAGGTCCAGCATGTGGCCCGTAGACGAGATGGGGAATCGTGGAGGATGTGGGATCCATGCGCCGTCGTCGCGGCCTTTGTTGTCCCGCGGCCTGGGTTATTTGGCTTCGAGTCGGTGGAGGAGGACCGTTCCGGCGGCGAGCGCGAGGGCTGCGTAGCTGCCGAAGATCAAGGCGTTCTCGGTTCTGATGAAGAGCAGCTCGACGGTGGCTTCGTCGTCGTTGAAGCCGAGCATCCGGTTGCCGGCGATAAATGGGAGGAACCGTGAATATCGTTCGTTGACGAAGACGGTGACGAGGCTTTCGACGACGAGCCACCAGATGAGCAGCCCGGAGATGGCGGCGGCGCTGTGGCGGGCGATCATGCCCACCCGAGCCCAAGCAGTCCGGCCATCGCCGTGAACGCGGTAGCCCAGAGGCTGGTCTCGAGCATGGTTGAGGTGTCGCCCATGCCGATGCCGCTCAACACGGATCCGGCGAAGCCGGCCGCCAGGCCCAGGGCGCTGAGGGCGGCGGCGAATGCGACCGTAACGATGGTCTTGGCTGTGGGGATGGAGCTGAGGGCGGCGGCCGCTCGGAGGTGGTTGCGGGCCGAGCGGCCGGGGTGCAGGCGAGCTTCGAGCACGGCCCCGACGACTTTGGTGGGGTAGGGGAGGTCGCAGTAGCGGGCTCCTGCGTAGCGGACCTCTCCGCTATCGGGTCTGGTGAAACCGGTTACCTTGCCCGCAGTGACTGTGAAGGTCATGCGGTCGACGACGGTCCGGTTGCCGTATCGCGTTGTGAGGCCAGTGACTTCGATCATTTTGGATTCTCCTTGAGGTAGGTACTGGTTTGCGGCGGGGTGGATGGGGTCGGGTGCCAACGGTGGGGAACGGGAAGGACCGCCGGTCTGGGGAGTTACCCGAACTGGGCGAGGAAGGCGTCGAGCTCTTCGACGGGCCCGACGCCGACGTCGGCCAGTGGTCCACCGCCTTCGTGTCCACCGACGACCGTGGTGATTGGGGCGTCGAGAGCTTCGATGGCGTTGCGGAGTTCTCGGCGGCGTGTTCGGTGGTGATGTGCACGGCCGACACCGGGTTGACCGGGTCGTCGAGGACGACTGTCCCGCCTTCGGGTACCCATTCGAACTCGACGTCGACTGGAGTTCTGGGAAAGGGTGTCGGGCACGATGGTCGACGGGGCAGCGACGATGCGCCGGAAGTAGTCCTGGGCGCCTGCGCTGGCCACCACGGTGGCGCCGGCGGCGGCGAACTCCCGCAGACCGCCGACGTGATCGACGTGATGGTGGGTGGAGACCACCGCCTTGACCGCTTGGCCGGGGAACTGGTCGGCGATCCAGTCAAGCACCGCCGCCGTTCGGGGTAGAGGGGGCTCTCGATGATCACTACACCGTCGGTCTGTTCGACCAGGATCGAGGTGTAGGTTCCGCCGCCGATGAACCAGACGCCGGGTGACAGCTCTCGTGCTTCGATCGTGGTTTCGAGGAAGTCGAGTGGGAACCCGAACGAGGACCACTCCTGGTGGAACTGGTGGCTGGTTTCTCCCCAGGCTGCGAGCTCGGGGTCCGGGGGGAAGGCGGTGGCTTGGTCGAAATCGAAGAACCCGTCGCCGATGACAGGGGTGGTTTGCACCGCTGACCGGGTCTCTTCGTGGATGAGTTCGCCGTCCTTGGCCATGGCGACCGCACGGCGTCAGCGGCGTAGTGGATGGTTCGGTCGTAGTCCACTCGCAGCCGGTCGGTGGCCACGTCGTGGGTGACGACCGATTCGAAGCTCGAGATCAGCTCGCTGCCCTCGTGACTGTCGAGGCCTTCGCCGGCAAGATGGCGAGTGCCCGCCGCCTCAACCTGGCACGAGGTCAGATCTATGAGGGCGGCCTGGCCGCCGAAACCGGCAGCCAGAACGTCGACGGCAGCTATTGGGTCATCGTCGGGCGGCGCCGTTGTGGGCGAGGCCGACGCCGATGTCGCTGCTGGTGCGGTAACGGTGTCGTCGTCGTTGGCGCAGGCCTGGGCCAGGACCAGCACGGCGATGGCGACTATCAGGAGTTCCAGGGCCGAGCCCTGGAACGGTCCGAGGGGTGTGGAGAGACGGTGCGGTCTCTGACGAGATTCGTTTGGGATTGCATGGTGTTCTCCGTTTCGTCTTGTTGATCGATGAGTTATCTGCTTGAGGGTTCGTCGACGGGCGTCATGACGCCGGCTCGAGCTCCCACGCCGATCTCGCGGCAGCTGCCTGGGCGAAAGCTTCGAAGTCCCGAGGGGGTCGACCGAGCGCTCGTTGGACGCCGTCAGTGAGGTAGGCGTTGTTGCCGAAGACGTGTCCGAAGAGATAGGTCAGAAAGCCGACCAGCTCAGGTGATACGCCGTGGTCAGCGGCACCGGCTGCGTACTCCTCGACTGTGACCGGCACGTAGCTGATCGTGCGACCGGTGGCTCGGCTCAGCTCAGCCGCTATCTCGGTCAGGGTGTAGAGGCGGGGGCTGGTGAGCTCGTAGATTTGCCCTCGATGGCCGTCCTCGGTCAGCGCCGCGACTGCCACATCGGCGATGTCGTCGGCGTCAACGAAGGGCTCTTGGCCCTGGCCGCCGGGTAGGACGAGCTGGCCGTCCATAACGGCACTGTGCATGAAGTCTTCACTGAAGTTCTGCATGAACCATGCGCACCGAACGATCGTCACGTCGGCGCCGGTGTCCAGCAGCGCTTGCTCAGCCCGCTGCGCTTCTTCTTCGCCCCGACCCGAGAGGAGCACCAGCTTCTGGACGTCGCGCTCGAGGGCGGCGTCAGCGAAGGCTCGGACCGCCTCCGGGGCGCCAGGGACGGCGAGGTCCGGGTAGTACGAGATGTACGCGGCGCCCACGCCGTCGAGTACGGGCCCCCAGGTGGTCGGGTCTTCCCAATCGAATGGCGGGACGCCGTGGCGTGAGCCTCCTCGGACCGGGCGGCCACGCTCTTGGAGGCGGGCCAGTACGCGGCGCCCGGTCTTGCCGGTGGCGCCGAGGACCAGTGTCTCGTTGGTTTCGTTGGTTCTTGAGTTCACGGTGTCTCCTTGGTTTCGGTGTCGATGCGGGCAACGGAGATGACCTCCAGGCCGAGGTCTCGAACCTGGGCGAGCACGCCGTGCAGGGCGGCCTGGTCCTCGATGTGGCCGACCAACCGTGTCCGGTTGTCCGACTCACGCTCGACGGTCATGCCGGTGAACCACTGCGACCAGCTCCGGTCGAGGCTTGTTTCGACGTAGATCTCGTACCTCAACGGTTTCTCCTTGTGCGGTGTTTCTGATGGAGTGATCGTGCGCCCGAGCGGCGCTGCCGTCGTCACCCAGAGGTGGCATTGGAGGTGGTATTCGAGCCGGCACTGCGTGTTCGATCGTCGCCATTGCTGGCGGTCCGCTAGCCCGATCGAGAGCAAAACAGGCGCCGCTGCTAAGTTGGCGAAGGTCCCAGAGATCGGATCCGGGTACCAGTGGATGGAGGAACGCACCGATGCACGCCGCCGCTGATGATGTGCTCTGGACAAAGTTGCATCTCCCGCAGCTGCCAGCGGCGTTCGTTGCTCGACCCCGACTTGCGGCGCAACTCGACGAGGCGCTTGGGCGACCGGGGGTCAGCCTCCTCTGTGCCCCAGCTGGCTTCGGGAAGTCTGTGCTGCTCGCCGACGCATGTGAGCGCCGCGAAGGGCCGACGGCGTGGCTTTCACTCGACGACGGCGACAATGACCCCGTGCGGTTCTGGCGACTCGTCGCCGCGTCTCTCGACGACGCCATCGGCGACTCTTTCGGGATCCTGGAGTCGGTCGACGAGTCGACCAGAGAAGAGAGCAAGCTGCACGACGAGGCTGTAGTGACGGCACTCATCAACGCCATACCCGCCGATGGCGGCGATGCCGCCCTCGTCCTTGATGACTACCAAGCGATCGAAAACGAGACGATTCACAACTCGGTGCGGTACTTGCTCCAGCACGCGCCACCCGGACTGCACATCGCCATCGCCAGTCGAGCAGATCCACCTTTGCGGCTAGCCCGTTTGAGAGCCCTGGGCAGGCTCACCGAGATTCGGGCAGCGGACCTCAGATTCACCACCTCCGAGGCCGGGGAGTTGCTACGCCACATAGCAGGGACCGACATCACCGATGGCGTGGCAACGCTACTTACCACCCGTACCGAGGGATGGGCTGCAGGTCTTCACCTCGCTGGACTGTCGTTGGAGGGTCGGGACGACGCGGAATCCTTCGTCGAAGGGTTCTCGGGTAGTCACCGGTTTGTACTCGACTACCTCACCGAGGAGGTGCTCGACCGCCAACCGGCCGCGATCCGGGACTTCCTGCTGGAGACGTCGATCTTGGATCGACTGTCGGCACCATTGGCCGATGCAGTGACTGGGCGGACCGATGGTCAGGAGACGCTAGAGGCGATCGAGCGGGCCAACCTGTTCCTGATCCCGCTTGACGACGTCCGGCACTGGTGGCGATACCACCACCTGTTCGCCGACCTTCTGCGGGTCAGGTTCCAACAGCAAACCCCGGAACGGGTGCGGGAACGGCATCGTCGGGCGGCCACGTGGCACGACGAGCATGGCCTGGCCGACCAGGCGGTCCGTTATGCACTGAAGGCCAACGATCCCGATCTGGCAACTCAGGTGATCGAACGGCACGCCGATGCCCTCCTGCTGCGCAGTGAGGGGGCGACCTGGGATTGGTTCGCTGACCTCCCCCCGGAGTTGCTCGGCTCCCGGAGACTCCTCCTGGCCCGAGCGAGAGTTGCCCTGTACGCCGGGCGCGTGGCCGAGGCCGAGGGCCTGCTCGACTCCGAGCCTTCGATCGATGGAGGCACCGGCTCCATGGACAGCTTTGGCCTCAATGTCGCCTTGCTCCGGGCGTTCGCAGCTCACCTGCGTGGCGACGCCGACAGGGCCGAGGCTCTGGCCTCGCTGACCTATAACGCGGCCGGTGACGATCAGCCGACCCTGGGACTGGTCGCCGAGCTGCATCTCGCGGTCGCACCCTGGCTGCGTGGGGCGGTGGCCGACGCCGAGCCAGCCCTGACCACCGGTATCGCCCGGTGGCGGGCGACCCAAGGAGACGACCGCGCAGCGTGGACCGTCCAGTACCTGGGCGACATCCAACGGGCTCGGGGCCAGCTCGACGATGCTCTCGGCACGTACCAGGACGTGCTGGCGTACGAATCCACGCAACCTCGACCCGACGCGCTTGCGTCCGGTGTGGCCCATATCGGCACAGCGGAAGTGGCCTATCAACGAAACGAGCTCGAAATCGCACGGCAACACGCCGGTGAAGGCATCGACCGGTGCCGCCAGTTCGTCCACACCCAGATCCTGTCCACGGGTCTGGACACGCAAGCCTTCGTCCATCAGGCGATGGGCGATCACGCCGCCGCTCGCGACCTGATCGACGAAGCGATTCGGGTCAGGCCCAGCACCGACGTGGTCGACCTCCTCAACCCCGTCCCGGCCCGAAGAGCCCGACTGCTCTTGGCCCAGGGGGACGTGGACGGAGCCAACGCATGGGTCGTGACACGAGGCGTCGCGGCCGACGACGAGCCCCGCCACGTCCACGAGCCGGCGTATCTCGTGCTGGCTCGTGTGCTGTCGGCACAAGACCGGTCCGGGGAGGCACTTCGACTACTCGATCGCATGCGGGCAGCTGCGACCAATGATCGCCGTTTCGGCCGGCTGATCGAGATCGACGTGCTCAGGGCGCTTGCCCTGGCAGCGGACGACGAGGTCGGCGCACGCCGTGCTCTGGCTGCTGCGGTCGACCTCGCAGCACCGCAACGCCACATCAGGGTGTTCGTCGATGAGGGCCAGAGGGTCGGCGAGCTCCTCGGCCAACTCCTCGCCGACCCAGATGCCCAGTCGCTGCCTCAGGACTACCTGGGCGAGTTGATTCGATCCTTTGACGACGACCCAGCCAACTCCAAGCCGCCGCTACAAGATCAAGAAGGGCTGATCATCCCGCTGACCGTGCGCGAGCTCGACGTGATCCGCCTGATCGCCGCCGGGCGCCAGAACAAGGAGATCGCGGCCGAGCTCTACGTCTCGCTCAACACTGTCAAGAAACACGTCACCCATATCTTCGACAAGCTCGGCGTCACCAACCGCACGGCTGCCACCGCCCGGGCCCGCGAGCTCAACCTCCTCACGTGACCTCAGCCTGAATACCACCCCGAGATCCACCTTCGGGTGACGACGGCGAGCCGCAAAGTGCGAACACTGGGCGGCATGACAACCACACACCCCATGCAAACCTCCCCCGTCAGTGCGAACCTCGCGGTGCTCCGACGCTTCGTCGACGAGATCCTGAACCACGGGCGATTCGAGGTCATGGCCGAGCTCGTTCACCCTGACTACCGTTACTACGGGCCCGATGGCAGCGAGATCTCCGGCCGGGACGGCCTCAAAGGCCTGATCGCCGGGTTCCGAGACGGGTTCTCCGACCTGAACGCCCAGATCACGAGCGAGATCGAGGAGGGCGAGTACGTCGTCTTGACGATGGTCCTCACCGGCACCCATGACGGCGACTTCGCCGGGATGCCTCCGAGTGGGAAGCGCTTCGAACTGCCGATCGCCGTCGTTACCCAGTTCGTGAACCGGCAGATCATCGAAGACCGTGAGTACTACGACACCGCCACAATGGTGACCCAACTCACGGCCGACGCACGATGAGTGCCACCGACTGGGACCCCGATCCGGAGCTGCTCCACGCTCGTTCCAAGAGCTCTCG
The DNA here is from genome assembly GCA_029861725.1 of Acidimicrobiia bacterium. Taxonomy (GTDB): domain Bacteria; phylum Actinomycetota; class Acidimicrobiia; order Acidimicrobiales; family SZUA-35; genus CADEDH01. The sequence continues at coordinate 9,757 of JAOTYQ010000089.1, forward strand.
GTCGGCCACCAGGGCGAACGCCTGAGGCCGTCGTTGTGGTGCACTCCGGGCACTCGGGTCCGCCGGTTTCTCAGCGAGTGCGGGCGGCTGAGGGGCGGGAGGCTCAGGTTTGGCGCAGTGACTGTTTGGTCGATTCGAGGTGAGCGTGGATCTCGGCGGCGGATGCCCCGCCGCGGATCATGACGGCGAGGCCGAGCACGGTGGTGAGGAGGATGTTGGCCATGTCGGCGACGTGGTGTCTGTTGAACTCGCCGAGGTCGACGGCGCGCTGGAGCGCTGCTGTGAACCCGTCGCGTAGGAACCCCCGATGCTGAGTCCCGAACTCGATGAGCGTCGGCTCGGAGGATCCGAGCTCGGTTGCCGTGTTGACGGCGAGGCAGCCTCGGTCCTCGCCGGCAGAGTCGACCTGGTCCCAGATCCGGTCGAAGAACGCGTCGATGTCGTCGAGGCCCTGGCTGCTGTCCATCAGCATGCTCGCCACCATGGCGTGGTGGTCGATGAGGTAGCGATCGAGCGCCGCCCGGTAGAGCTCGTCCTTCGATCCGAAGGCACCGTAGAGGCTTGACTTGCTCAGCCCAGTGCGCTCGACGATGTCGTCCACCGAGGTGGCGGAGAAGCCTTTCCCCCAGAAGAGCTCGACGACAGTCGTGAGCACGGCGTCGCGGTCGAACTCTCGCGGTCGGCCGATCTGCGGTGTGGTTTCGGTTGAGGCCACAGGGCCACGATACCGGTTCCTGGGAAACTTCTGGAACAAAGGGTCCGAAAGTCTGTTCTTGCCTCTAGTATCGGAACAACCATTCCAGAAGGAGAGACCCAACGTGAGGGACTCGGACTATCAGCGGCGCTCGGTTCTCGTGACCGGGGCCAACTCAGGACTCGGCTTCGAGGCCGCTCGCCAGCTCGCTGAGCTCGGCTACGGATCGGTCGTGTTGGCCTGCCGCACCCAGGAGAAGGCCGACTTGGCCCGTGCCGAGTTGGTCGAGGCCACCGGCGTCGATCCGTTCTCGACGCTCGAGGTGGACGTCGCCGAGATCCAGTCGTCGCGGGCCGCAGCGGCGGAGCTCATTAGTCGCGGCGTCGGGTTCGACTCTGTGCTGCTCAATGCCGGGATGGTCCCCAACACCCTCGAACGGACCAGTGACGGCATCGAGATGTGTTTCGCCGCGTCCCTCGTCGGACACCACATCATCACGACTGCGCTCCTGGAGGCGGGACTGATCGACGATGGCGGGGCAGTCGTGTTGGTCGGGTCGGAGGCAGCGAACGACGATCTCCCCAAGGCCATGGGCATGAGTGTCTACGACTTCGTCCGGGGCGAGCCCTCTGACTTCGGGCCGACACCGGAGGAGGCTATGGAGCACTTCGCCCGGGCCGAGAACGGGCCGGAGTACGACGGCAACCGTCAGTACTCCACGACGAAAGCGTTCTCGGCGTGGTGGTCGGCGGCGATGGCCCGACGCCATGCTGGCGGCGTGAGCTTCTACACCGTGTCGCCCGGGGCGAACATGGGAACCAACGCCGCCCGCCACGCCACGGGTGCTTTCAAGCTCATGATCGGGTTCATGCGCCGCTTCGGAAAGCTCCTAGGTATGGATCAACCGATCGAACTGGGCGCCGGTCGCTACATCGACGTGCTCCACGGCGACAACGGACCGTTCCAGAACGGTGGCACCTACACGTCCCAACCGAAGAAGATGACTGGACCGCTCGTCGCCTCCACGGCGCCGCACCTCCTTGTTGTCGAACGCCAGGACACTGCCCTTGCGGTACTCGACAAACTCACCCACCAACACAGCGAGACCTCATGACCGCTTCCGAAGACATCACCCTCGTCAAGAACGCGATCCACAACCCTGGAGAGCCGCGTCACTTCATGCGCATCGTTCCGGCCGGTGAACCGCGTTCGGCATCGGTCGGCGGCACTGTGATCGCCCAGTCCGCCGAGGCGGTGGTCGTGAAGGAAGTCGGGCTCGACCTCTACGACCACGTGACCTACTTTCCCCGCGCCGACGTGAACATGAACGCGTTGGTCCGAGTCGGGAAGACGACGCATTGCCCGCTCAAGGGCAACACCGAGTACTTCGACCTCGTGGTCGACGGGGAACGGATCGCGGAGGCCGCCTGGTCCTATGTCGACACCATCGACGTCGCCGCCGACCTACGCGGCCTGGTGGCATTCGACACGACGAAGGTCCTCGTCGCCTGAAGCGATCGGTCGTCAGCGAGACAACGCGCACCGGCGGAGCGGACCTCGCCGATCTTGGCGCACCCCCGGATGGCAGTCCGGCCAAGGCGACACTGATACCTACTATGTCGTCGAGCGCCAGACAGGGTCGGTGACCTCGTCCGGGTAGCAATAGGCCCACGTGGCGTTGGCTTCGATCGAGGCGATGACAGGATGGCCGGTAGCCCGGTGGTGGACCGTTGCATGCTGACCTGGCGAGTCGTCACAGCAGCCAACGTGACCGCAAGTCAGGCACCAACGAAGCTGCACCCAGTCGATCCCCTTGTCGGCACATGGTTGGCACACGGTTGCGGGGCTGCCGGCCGGGGCGGTGGCATCGTCGAGGTGTGAGCACCGCCCAGCCAGTTCGGCTATCTGCGAACGAACGTCTCGACCTAGTCGGTATTCAGAGCGGTGGGCCGAGACCACCTCCACCATGATCTGGCCGACGACGACCGCCGTCACCAAACCAATGCCGGAGATCGCATCGACCGAGCCCGAGGCAAGCAAAACAGCCACTGGGACGAGCAATGCCGCCGCTACCAGCCGCGGCCCGATGCGCTCGGGAGCATCGATGGCGAAGTGGGGACTGACCGTCACCAGGTCGAGCACCGCAACCGCGACCAGCGTGGTCACCAAGGCCGCCGCCAGGAGCCAGGTGTAGCTGTCCTTGAACGGTTCGTTGAACTCCTCGGTGGCCACGATCTTCTTCGCCGCCACTCCGAACGCGGTCAACCCGAGAGCGAGGGGCAGGTGGGTGTAGACCCAGATCAGCCGGTTGATCGAGCTGGACCTCGCCAGCGCGCTGGTGGGACGGATGTGGGCATCGGCTACGTCATCGAAGTAGGTCCACCACAACGCGATCAGGATTGCGAACGCAAGGCCACCGAAGACCTGGGATGTGGCCGAGATGCCGATGTCGCCGACCTCGCTCAGCGTCTTCACGAACGTCTCCCCCAGGACGATGATCGTGAACAAGGCGTAGCGCTCCTGGAAGTGCTCCACATACCGGGCCTCGCCCTGTCGGCTGTCGCTCGGTGCGCCGTCGGGTCGGCGAAGCAGGATGACGGGGGCCGCGAACTCGACCACGAGCGCGGCGGCCCACACCGCCAATCGGGCGCGTCCGGGCACAGCGATCGACACCAGCCAGAGTCCGGCACTGACACCGAAGCAGCGAAGGAAGTAGTCGGTAACGGGACGAGCCGAGGGGATCGACCGTCGCACCCGCCAGTACATGGCCAGGAGCGGCAACCGTGCGCCCACGTAGGCCAATGCCAGCCAGCGCTCCCAGTTCTCCGGGTTGGTGGCGGCCAGCACGGCGATGTTGCCGACCGCGAACATCTGCACAAAGGTCAGCACCCGATGGGTGACGTCGTCGACCGGGAACCGGTTGACGAACGCCGTTGTCCCTGTCCAGGTCCACCACAGGATCACGAAGGCGCCAACGAACGCAGCACCCCCCGACCACGAGACGTCACTCGACAGTCGGTCGCCCAGCTGAATGAGAGCAGCCACGTAGACCAGGTCGAAAAACAGCTCAAGCCAGGTCACCCGACCCTCGTCGTCCACCTCGTGTCGCAGCGTCGGTGATTGCCACTTCGTCAGCGGCATGAGCCGAACCTATCGATCATCGGTCCCAGCCTAGAAAGAGAAGCCGCCCAGGATGCCGCCGCGCTGTCGGTGGCCGAGCGGCCGAGCGGCTCAGTCGATTCCACGGCGGTGTCGTCCGGCGCCCTCTCGGCTTTCGCCGCGCCGTCCTTGCCTGTGGCTGGAAGCGCGCCGGCGGGGACCGGCGGCGAGGATCTTGGCGGTGATGGAGCCGAGCTGGCGTATCTCTCGATCGGTCAACACGGAGAAGAGGTGTTCGTCGAGGTCCTGCTGGTGACGGCTCTGTGCGGGTGTGAAGGTGCGGCGGCCCTTTGCGGTGATGGTGACGGTGACCGCGCGGTTGTCGGTCGGGTCGGTGGTTCGTCGGACCAAACGTCGGGATTCGAGCGCGCTGACCACACGGGAGACGCGGCTTTGGCTGAGCGGTGTGCGGCGACGCAGCTCGGTCATCTGCATGGCGCCGTCCTCGGAGAAGGCGACCAGGAAGAGCAAGACCTCGAACTCGTGCAGGCTGATGCCGTGCTCGTCCTTGA
>JAOTYQ010000608.1 GCA_029861725.1 Acidimicrobiia bacterium
CCCCTCGCGGCGTCCTCGTCGTTGCCTCACGCTCACGGGTGAGGCCGCCTCCTGCGTCCTTGCGAGGGACACCGATAGCTCGGCGAATTCATCAACGGATCAAGCTGACAGGACACTAGACGAAGCCGAGGGTCTCGTAGTCGGCGTTGAGGATGGCGACGCTGTCGACCTCGAGCCACGACTCCAGGACCGTGGCGTAGACGGAGCGGAAGTCGACGGAGTGGATCATGTTCCCCGACGCATCGAGGCTGGTGAGGCTCGGGGTTTCCCCATAGCGGCCTCCCGTCACCGGAGACCCCATCACGAACAGCGACGAGGCCGTTCCGTGGTCGGTCCCGCTGCCGTTGTCGGCCGCTCGGCGTCCGAACTCGGATGTGGTCACGACGATCGCCCGCTCGCCGACGCCGGCCCGATCGAGGGCCGAGAAGAACGTCTGGATGCCTTCGTCGAGCTCTCGCAGCTCGACCTCGTGGCGGCCGAGCTGGTTCCCGTGGGTGTCGTAGTCGCCGAAGCCGTGGACGTAGATCACCGTCGGGGCGAGACCGGAAGCGATGAGATCGGCGGCTACGGCGAGCTGGTCGCTCAGGATCGTGCGACCCCGCCGGCCCCGTCCGCCACCGTCGACGCCGGAGCGCGACATCGCGGCGGCCAGATCGTCGCGGGCCGCTGCGGTCGCCGCCGTCGCCCGCCCCACCGCAGCCAGCGCGTCGCTACCGGCGAGCGGCTCGGCCGGTGCGACGCCGTCCCAGACGCCGAGCAGATCGTCGACGTTGTCGATCCACGGTGGCACGTCGGGTTGCAGTCCGCGGTCGTCCTGGATCGAGACCACGAACGACGCGTCACCGAGCAGGGCCTGGGTGGGCCCTGGCCCGATCGAGATCCCGGCCAGGGGGTGTTCGAAGCCCACCGTCCCGTCGAGCATGCGACCCAACCATCCGGCGTCGCTGGTGTACCCGGCATCGGCCGTCCACCAGGTAGCCATCGACTCGAAGTGCGAGAGATTCGGTTCGGGATAGCCGACTCCCTCGACCACTGCCAGCCGTCCGGCTCTGAACTCGTCGGCGAGGAAGGTCAGTGAGGGATGTAGACCGATCTCGCCGTCGAGGTCGAGGGGATCCTCGATCCGGATGGTGGGCCGCAGATCGTAGTACGCCGCTGTGGCGTGGGGAACAACGGTGTTGAGGCCGTCGTTGCCGCCCGCCATCTCGACCACGACCAGCGTGCGATCGTTGCCCGGCTGGCCGAAGGCCCCGGGGGAGGGGGTGGACTCGAGCCGGGACGCTGCCTTGGCCGAGCTCGAGCCCGGGTCGCGCTGCCAGATCGTCAACGCATAGCCGCCGGTCAAGCCGACGGTGACACCGGCCCCGAGGCCGGTGATGAAACGGCGACGTGAGATCATGTGAGGACGAACTCCGGAGCGGTGAGGGCAGCGCCGAGCTTCGAGTGGGCATCGTCGAACCGGTCGACGATCTCGGTGGTCGTCGGCGATGCATCGTGGATGCCGAGGGTGGCCAGCGCCGAGGTGGTGTCGAGATCCGGAAGCGACTCGGGAACCAACCACAGGAGATCGAGTCCGTGGGTCAACTGGTACGGACCGAGCAGCTCCTCACCCTTCGGATACCCGGCCGGATTCGGCGGCAGGAACGGCACGTAGGCGGTGGTACGAAACAGTCGGCCCAGATCGCTACCGGCTCGCACGCCACCGAAGGCCTGGATGAGCGTCAGGGCCTTCTCGAGCGGGCTGGCTACCCTGGCCCTGATCGTGTTGGGAGCGACGAACTCCGGCCGGGCCACGATCGCTTCGACCAGCGGCAGGATCGCATAGTCGGACCTGAACCCGGATGCGAGCTCGGTTACCACGGCCGGCTCAGGGTCGAGCCCGACCAGTTCCCGGAAGAGCTTGGCTGCGATGTGGTCGGCCGTCGCCGGCTGATCGAGCAAGAGGTCGATGACCGAGTCGAGATCGTGCGCCGCGATCGAGCCGAGGATGGTCTTCGTGCCTCGGTCGTGGCGGCGGGTGGCGAGTCCAGAGGTCCACGGTGGCAGGTCCTCCAGCCCCGGTTGGGCGGTGACCTGGCCTGCCGATCGGGTGCCGGGAACGTGGATGACCCAACCGGTGAGCGCCCGGGCCGCCTCGACCACGTCGGTCTGTGTGTACGCGCCCTCGCCGAGGGTGTGCAGCTCCATGACCTCGCGAGCGAAGTTCTCGTTGGGGGCCGATGCGGTGTTGCGGACCCCGTCGAGATAGAGGAGCATCGCCGGGTCGCGGGCGATGGCTCGCAGGAGGTCGGCGAAGCTGGCCGTCGCCAGCCGCCTGATCGTGAGGTGCTGCTGCCAGAGGAGATACGGAGCGGGCACCTTGCGGCGGCTGGTGGCGAAATGGTCGGTCCAGAACCACACGAGGCGTTCCTCGATCAGCCGTTCGCCCGAGGCCATCCGGCTCACCCACCAGGCGGTCTGATCGGTGAGCTCCTGCATGCGGGCTAGGTCGAGATCGGTGGGCGCGTCGAGGGGTGGAGGCTCGGACGCCGGTGTCGACAGATCGAGGCCTGCAGCGATCGCATCGGTGACCGTCGCTCCCCGCTCGAGCAGTTCCCTGGCGACGACCGGCCCCGCCCCCATTCCGAGACGACGCACCACGTGGGTGATCGTCGCCGCCTCGGTCGTGGGGTCCTGGGGAGCCATCTCCACCAGGATCGGCGAGCCGTCTAAGATCTCTCTGTGAGCGACTCGGTCGCCGCCTCGCCGCCCTGCTGGCGGGATCCGGTGGTGACGATGGTCCGATGGGCCGCGTCGAGGTTGGTGAGCCGTCGTGGCGAGAGATGATCGGTGAGCACATCGGCCAGCACCGCGGCGGCTAGTGCCTGCTGTGCCAGCTCGGCCACGGCGGCGGCCGTCTCCGACACCATGGTTTTGATCGGCCGGTCGAACGGGCGGCGATCGGCCCACGGTGCCCTGGCCACGGTCCGCTCGATCCGCTTGAACCCTCGCTCGAGGTGATCGTCACGGCCCGAGGCGATGGCGGCCTGCATGACCGCGGCCTGCAGCGCGACGAGCGAGACCGGAGGATTCCGGCGCTCGTGGCCGGCCGCCCACCGCTCGGCGTCCCAGCGGGACAGCGACGAGATCGCCTCGATGATGGACTCCTCCGCCGCAGCCCAGGCGTCGGAGGGTCGGCTCTCGGTGGCGCTGGATGCGATCGTCGTCATCAGCTCGCGTCGCTCCTTCCGCCAACCAGTATCGCTTCCTCGGGAACCCGGGCCGGGGATGCCGGGCCCTCACCGCCCGGTGGGACCGGTCAGCGGCGAGCGATCATGGGGCGATGGACCTCGAGCTGAACGACCAGAGCTTCATCGTGACGGGAGGCTCGTCGGGGATCGGGCTGGCGACCACCCGAGTGCTGCTCGACGAGGGCGCCCTCGTAACTATCTGTGGCCGGAGTGCCGACCGGCTCGCTGCAGCCGAGAAGCGGCTCGCGTCACGCCGGGTCGTTGGAGTCGCAGCCGATGTTCTCGATGAGACGCAGGCCGCCTCGGTGATCGATGCGGCCGTGCAGCACGGCGGTCGCCTCGACGGCGTTGCCGCAGTCGCAGGCCGGGGTCGTCATGGCACCGTGCTGGAGCTGAGTCCTCCGATCGTGGCCCGGGAGATCACCGACAAGGTGGTGGGGTTGCTCAACATCGTGCAGCCCGCGCTCCCGTCGTTGATCGCCACCGGGGGCCGAGTCGTCGCCCTCACCGCGCCGGCTGCAGGATCCGATCCGTCGATGGGCGCCGTCGGCGCTGGGCGCAGCGCTGTCGACAGCGTGGTCCAGT
>JAOTYQ010000609.1 GCA_029861725.1 Acidimicrobiia bacterium
GACAGCGGTCCCGACGACCACCGCCACCACAACCACCGCGGTCGACACTGCGGCTCAGGTCCCCTCGCTGGACCTGATCGACACCGGCATCGCCCTGCGCGCCGATGGTCTCGGGTTCGTCTCGTTCGGCGAGTGGGTAGATCCGGTGGACGCCCTGAGCAGCCTGGTCGGTGTGCCTGACAGCGACGAAGCTCTTACCGGCCCTTGGCCCGACGCTTCGGGCTGCCCGCGGCGACGGTGGAGGTCGTGTCCGTAGACGTGGGCGACTCAGAAGTGGTGGTGCCTGGCTGGGCGGTCGTCGGGCTGGCCGTCGTCGTGTCGGTCTCCCCGCAAGCGCCGACCATCAAGACACCCAAACGATGCAGACGGCAACGCTACGGCGCATGCTCGAGTTCCTCTACCCAGCCCGATGGCGAGCGTGCGACGTCACACTTTGCTGAGCTTCGATGACCCAGCCCGATTCAACAGGTCGACTGGGCACCGGCTGACAGCAAAGTCACCGAGGCCGACCCAGTCGGTGGGCCATCGAGCACGCCCCAGAGTTCGACTTGGCGTTCGGAGGTGGCAGGGACGACCTCACCAACCGTGAACACCCATGCTCCCGTACACTCATCGAGCTGTTCAGGGAGATGAGCTCGCTCGCCAAACGCGGCCCGAAGATCATCCGCGGTCGACCCCAGTGTGATCCCCTCCGGTGTGGCCAGCTCGCTTGAACCGGTCCCAGACAGGGTCCAGCCAGCGAAGTGCATCACCCCGTCATCCCGGTAGTACTGACCGTCGCTGAGTATCACCGACAACTGCCCGAATTCGACGAAGCGAGCGGTCGTCCCGCCGTACCCGCCGGGCATGACCCCGGTGATCGTCGACTCGCCGGTTGGTTGGCTCCCAACGGCTTCTATCAGCAGTGAAACGGCCGAGTCGGCTGGCTCCCCGAACGACACGACACCAAGCCCGTTGTCAAGAAGGGACACACCGGTTGCCGGAGCGAGCGTCTCGGTTGATGTCGAAGGGGACGAGACCTGATCGCCGATGTCGAGTGGCCCGTTGATGAACCGTGCGACGCCGGCGATGGGCAGAGGCCGGGCTGATGTATCGGGTGTCCCGAGATCGAACACGATGGCCGGGAGTGGTCCGTCTCGTTCGAGGTTGACGAGCAGGGAGCGGTCGGAAACGTCGATGGTTCCGACCGTGCCCTCGTTCTCGGGAATCTCGAAGTGGGTCTGCTCGCCTGTCTCGAGGTGCTTGAGGCTGACGGTCGCACCCTCGCCGTGCATAGTGACCAACGCTAGCTGGGTTCCGTCGGGCGACAGCCGGCAGCCACTGACCTGTTCTTCCCCGCTCGGATCACTCCCCGCCGGTGGAACCAGGTCCGTTGGCCGGCCGTCGAGATCGAAGAGGAAGCACCCGGAACTCACCTGGCCGTACCGGGTGCCGGAGATCAGCGCTCCACCAGCCGATACCTCGCCGAAGCCTTCCTCGAAGGCTCCCTGGGAGTAGAGCTCGGTCACCTGGCGGTTGGGGACGTCGAACCGTCGCAGGCTGTCGACCATCTCATCGACGGGCTGTGTGGTCTCGTGGCGGGTGTAGAGGACGGCGAAGCCAGGAGGGGTCGAGTAGGTGTCGTGCAGCGTGAGCACGTGGCCGCTGGATGGGGCGGGGACCAGCAGCTCCTGTGGTCCGCTCGCCCCTTGGGGGATCCACCACACGACCGTCGATCGGTCGCCGGGCTCCCTGCTTCGCCCGCTTTCGACCTGGTACAGCAGCCCACCCTGGGTGTCGTCCACGGCGACCGCAACCGGACCCGTGACCCGCGGGATGACCGTGCCACCAGCGTCGATCTGGAACACACCGTCGACGTTCGTGACCAGGACCGGCTGATCGAGCTCGGGTCCTGGCGCAGCACTGAGCGTCGTGGTCACCGCCTGGCCGTCATCGGCGTCGCCGCATGACGTAATGGTCAGAACGACGGCTATCGACAACACCACCAGCCGGCTGAAACGACACCAGTGTGACACCCTTGGCACCACATCATGGCCGCCCCAACCGAGCAAGAGGCCAAGGTCCCGGGAGGACGCTCCGCTCGTCACCAGCGAGCGGCATTGCGGACTTCTTCTGATGGAATCGCTGACGCCATCGGTCGGTCGACATCGACCAAGCCGAGGTCAACGAGCGAGTCGCCAATGCCGTGATCCGCCTCAATGCCGACGTCAGTCGGAATGCTGAATCGGGTTGGCGCATCTGGCAGTCACCTTCCTCGGAGAGACCGCCGGCCGGTTCCAGTGACGCCGCGAACGGCGACCCAAGCAAAGTAACGGCTCGCCCGATGATGCTCCCGGCACTACCACCCCAACGCGCAATTCAGCGGCACGTACGTCGCGCTTGGCATCACCGGCGCTCTGGGTGACGCGGCCACTCTGGGTGGCAGTCTGATGGCCGTCGAAGCCAGACAGCCGTTGGCTTGAGATGGGGCATTGCTGGTCAGGCGACCAGCAAGAGCGCGACCTGCGTCAGGAGGATGACGGCGTAGAAGGACAGTGACGACCGGTATCGGCCGAGTAGAGAGTCCGCCAGTGCTGGATCTGAACGAGGGTCGCGTAGTGGGAGTTTGGGTGCAATCTCCTTTTCCAGCAGGGTGCTACGGCGTGCGTGGAAGAGCTGAGTGCGCCGGTAGTACAGATCGAGGATGGCGAACAGTACTGTGCCGGCCATCCCCGCTAGGAGCACCTCGCGGTCGTTATTAGACAGCGCGAACCCGGCGATCAGCGACACCAGGGTGACCGTCCACCCCCGGATCGCGATCGCCATGCCGTCCAGCGCAGTGATGCGTTGTTGGTCGACCTGGAACAGCGTCCAGAGCTCTTCGTTGTCCACCGATCCTCACCCACCCGATCCTCGCCCGGCGAGCGTACCGCCGGTCCATGATGGACGGATCGTCGCAACCCAGGGTGGACCCCCACTGGAGCACCAGCGCAATCGGCGTGCTCGCCATCACCGGCTGGTCTGCCTATCCGAGGATGCCGACGTCCAGCGCGGATTGATCCGCTGCTCATTGAGGGACGGCGCTTGCGGTCCCCCTACTGGTCGAGTCCGCCCGCAACCGACAGGGCGACCCCGGTGACGTTGCGCGCCGTCGCGAGGTAGACCGCACCTTGGCCCATGTCGGCCGGGGTCTGGGGACGCCCGAGGGGGATCCTCTCCTCCATACGCGTTTCGAAGGCGCCTTCACCTTCGCCTTCCATGAGATGGTCAAGCCACATAGCAGTACCGACGATGCCAGGACACAGGGCGTTAACCCGGATGCCGTCTGGGGCGAACTCTCGGGCCAAGGACTTCGTGATGCCGATCGCGGCCCACTTCGAGCCGCAGTAGGCGCTCATGTTGGGTGCGCCGAGCTTCCCCGCAATCGAGGCGGTGTTGACGATGGCCGGGTCGTCCGACGCGCGCAGATGGGCGATGGCGGCTGCGGTCATGTGATAAATGCCCTTGACGTTCACATCGAAGATACGATCCCACTGAGTCTCGGAGAAGGTCTCGATAGGACCGGAGTCGACCACCCCGGCATTGTTGATCAGCACGTCGAGGCGCCCGAAAGCTTCGATACTGGCCTTCACCGCCGATCGACACGACTCGGCATTGGTGACGTCGACCGGTGTGCCACTGATGTGTCCGTGCGCGCTCAGCTCAGCGACCGTTGCGTCGAGCTCGGCTGATGTCGAGAGCGAGTACCGCCACTCGACGCCTTCACCCAGATCCGCGATCATCACCCGGTGACCCGCCTCGAGGAAGCTCTGGGCTATACCACGACCGA
>JAOTYQ010000090.1 GCA_029861725.1 Acidimicrobiia bacterium
ACCGTAGGGGTGTTGCGCACTCCCGCCAACCTCCGGCAAGTCGCTCATGTTCGCCCTTCCTCTGCCAGTTGGTGGCACCTCTGCCGCTGCGGACGCTAGTCGATCGAGGCCGCCTCAGCTACAACACCCCAGCGTCATCGCCAGCACCATCGAAGCTTCGCTATCCACCGACCGGGTAGTGGGCGAGTGCGACCGGGGATCGACCGTCGGGGGCCCGGTGTAGGGTCCAGGGCGTGGACAGCGACGCTCTGCTCGGAGGGCTGAACGCCTCCCAGCTGGAGGCCGTCACCACGCCACGATCCCCGGTGGCGGTGCTCGCCGGCGCCGGCTCCGGCAAGACCAGGGTCCTCACCCGCCGAATCGCGTGGCGGATCGCCACCGAGGAGACCGACCCCGCTCGGGTGCTGGCCCTGACCTTCACCCGGAAGGCGGCAGCCGAGCTCCGGCACCGGCTGCGGGCGCTCGGCCTTCGCGACGAGGTCACCGCCGGCACGTTCCACGGCGTCGCGCTGCTGCAGCTGCGCCAGCGATGGGCCGAGCGCAACATCGCCCCACCCACGCTGCTCAACCGCAAGACCCGGTTCGTCGCCCGACTCCTCTCGAGCTCCTCGGGCCGCACCAGGCGCGTCGACGCGCTCGACGTAGTCGCCGAGCTGGACTGGGCCCGGGCCCGCCTGGTCGGGCCGGGCGACTATGCGGCAGCGGCCGCCGCAGCGGGTCGAACCCCTCCGATCCCGGCCGAGCAGATCGGAGAGCTCCTCGCCCGCTATCAGCAGGAGAAGCAGCGGAAACGGCTCGTCGACTTCGACGATCTGCTCATGCTCGCGCTCCGCGACCTTCGCACCGATCCTCACTACGCCGAGGCAATGCGCTGGCGGTATCGCCATCTCTACGTCGACGAGTTCCAGGACGTCAACCCGCTCCAGTACGAGCTGCTCAGCCAGTGGCGAGGGTCGCGGCCCGACCTCTTCGTCGTCGGCGATCCCAACCAGGCGATCTACGGGTGGAACGGAGCCGACCCGAACCTGCTCCGGGGGTTCGTGCGGCGCGAGTCGGGGGCAACGGTGATCGAGCTGAGCGACAACTACCGCTCGAGCCCCCAGGTGTTGACGCTCGCCGCCTCCCTCGTGCGGGGCAAGGCAATGACGGCCAACCGAAGCGATGGCCCGGTACCGACGATCACTGCCCATCCAGATGATCGAGCCGAGGCTGAGGGGATCGCCGACCGCCTTCGTGAAGCGCACTCAGTAGCCGGAGCATGGTCCGACCAGGCCGTGCTCGTCCGCACCAACGCCCAGCTCGTCCTGATCGAACAAGTCCTGGCCGAAGCCAGCATCCCGACCCGGCTGCGGGGAGGCTCGGGCCCATTGGCGACGCCGGAGGTGCGAACCGAGCTCAAGGTGCTGGCCGGTCCCGGCGTCGATCTGGCCGCCGCCCTGGGCGATCTCGACGACCGCCTCGCGGAGCCGCTGCCGACCGAGACCGTGGCCGCCATCGAGCGGCGGGCCAATCTGGCTGCCTTCGCCCGGCTCGTTCAGGACTACCTGGCCAGTGATCCGCTGCCAACGGGCCCGGGCCTCGAGGCGTGGATCGGCACCCTCCAGGCCGGTGACGTCCACGTCGACGACGACGCGGTGGACCTGGTCACGTTCCACGCGGCCAAAGGCCTCGAATGGGACGTCGTGCACCTCGCAGGGCTCGAGGAGGGGTTCGTTCCGATCGCCTATGCGGTGACCGGCGCCCAGCTGGCCGAGGAGAAGCGCCTGCTCTACGTGGCGATCACCCGGGCCCGTAGCGAGCTGCACCTGTCGTGGTCGGCCGAGCGGACCTTCACCAACACGCCGGTCTCTCGACGGGCGTCACCTCACCTCGGGCCGTTGGCTGACGCCATCGCACGGCTCGGTGTTGGACCAGCTCACCGCATCGACTGGAGGGCGCAGCTCGCCAAGTCACGCCGGTCACTGGCGGCGGCGGCTCCTCCAGCGGTGAACGGGCCGAACGCCGGAGGGGCCGGTGAGGCCACGGCGACAACTGAGGGCGAGAGTGCTGCGGTGTTCGAGGCGCTGCGACGATGGCGGCAGCGCCGGGCGCGGGCGGCCGATGTGCCACCGCACGTGGTCTTCACCGACCACACCCTGCGGGCGATCGCAACGGCTCAGCCGGCGACGAAGGCCCGGCTCGCATCGATGCCGGGGATGCGGCCGGCCAAGCTGCAGCGCTACGGCGACGACCTCCTGCGGGTCATCGCTCAGCAGGGGGGATCGACCCGTCAGCTCGGACGCTGATCGGGCATGACCACGGCCACCACCGTCTGGGGGGCGTGCTCCAGGACGTGCTCGGTCGTCGGGCCCAGGCTCGGCCGGCCGTCGAGGTTGCGCAGCTGGGCGCCGAGCACGATCAGATCGGCCTCGACTTCCGACGCGTGGCGGATGATCTCCTCCGCCGGCGCCGAGGCGAACCGGATCTCGGTGTCGGCCGTCGCCCGCACCCCGACCGCGTGCTCGTGGGCCCGGGCGAGCACGCGCTCGGCGACGTCGCTGTCCTCGGGGAAGGCGGCGGCTCTGATGCGGCCCAGCAAGCGGCCACCGCCCGCGGAGGCGGTGACCGGACGGTAGACCACGTGGCTCAGCACCAGCTGGGTGCCGAGCCGGGAGCCGAAGTTCGCGGCCAGTTCCTCGGCCGCCCTGGAGGAGGAGCTGGCGATGACCGGGACGAGTGCGCGGGCGTACGCTCCTGGCAACCGACCATCCAGGCTCCGAGCCTTCCGCACGATCACGACGGGCAGATCGACCCGCCCGAGCAGCTCGTCGACCAGCGGGGAGAAGAACACGCCGTGTCCGGGGTCGGCCACCGTCCCGACTGCGATCACCCCGTAGCCGAGCTTCGACTCGGCGATGATCGTGTCGACAGCTGCCGCCGGCGTGGTCGACCTCACCTCGACCTTGCGGCCGTACAGGACGTTGCGCAGGGGTTCCAGCCCGGCGGGCTCGCCGCCGTTGTCCTGGGCGGCGACGACCGTGGCCGCCAGCGACTCCGGCCAAGCGAAGTGGACGATCTGAGCGGCGACGATGCTGTTTGCCTCGACGATCGAGGGCAACAAGATCCGGCTGTCGCGAACGAGGAGGTTTTGGTCGAGCGCCTCCTCCATGGCTAGGCGCTCGCGCTCGGCTACCGAGCCTTCCAGGTCCCGGCTGAGGAGTCGCAAGCCGATCGAGGCGAGCAGCGAGGTGACGAGCGGGATCATCACTACGATCGTGAATGCGGTGTTGTTGAGCACGCCGAGCGACAAGCCGACGGTGGCGATGATGATCTCCAGAGCCCCTCGGGCGTTGAGCCCGGCCCCGAGGACGAGCCCCTCCCGTACGGTGAGGCTGGCCAGTCGGGCGCCGAGGAACGAGCCGCCGAACTTGAGCACGAGGGCGACCCCGAGCAGCGCGATCGCCCACGCCAGGGCTTCACCCCGCAGGAGCCCGAGATCGAGGCGGAGGCCGGCGGTAGCGAAGAACAAGGGGGCGAACACCACCGAGGTGAGATCTTCGATCGTGTGCTCCGCCTCGTTCTGTTGATAGGGCGAGCGGGCGAGGACGATGCCGGCGACGAAGGTGCCGAGCACGGCTTCGACCCCGAGCCACTGGGTGATGACCCCGAACACCAACATGGCGGCGATCGCCACGGTGAGCGCGCCCTGCAGGTTCTTGCCCTCGCGGCGCACCTCACGCAACGCACCGTCGACCACGCGCTGGCCGATCGTGAGTGCGCCCCCGAGGAAGAGGGCCAGGCCGAGCACCGTGGTCCCGACGTCGAGCGCCGACACCTCGCCGGAGGCGGCGAGCCCGGCGATCACTCCGAGGATCACCCAGCCGATCAGATCGTTTGCCATCCCGACCGCGATCGTGATCTGGCCGACGTCCCGGCGCATCAGGTTGAGGTCACCGAGGATCTTGGCCACGACGGCGAGGGCCGAGACCGCAACGCTGGTGGCGATGAACAGGGTGAAGACCAGCCGGTTACCCGTTTCCCCATAGAACGTGTCGGGCATCGATGCCCCGACGATCAGCCCCCCGACCAGCGGGACGAGCAAGCTGCCGGCGGTGACCAGCGCAGCAGCCCGGCCGAGTTGACGGATGAGGTCGAGGTCGGTCTCGAACCCGGCGACGACGAGGAGGAACGCAGCGCCGAACCAGGCGACGGCGAGCAGCATGGCCGACTGGACCTCGCTGTCGGGGAGGAACCAATCGAATCCGCCTGGCCAGACGACACCGAAGACGGTCGGGCCGAGCAGGAGGCCTGCAGTCAGCTCGCCGATCACCGACGGCAGGCTGAACCGACGGGCCAGCGCGCCGAGCAACCGCGCTGCGGTGTACAGCACGAGCAGCTGGACCCAGAACACCAGTAGCTCATGATGATCGAGACTGCTCAGCACGGGCCGTCGGCCCCTTGCTCATCGACGTCGACGCCCACGTCCATCTTTCGGTCGGTCAGGGTTCGGGGGAGACGGTAGCCGCTGACGGTGCGGGCCGTGATCGATGGCCGCTTCATGCCTGCGTCATCCTCACCGCATCTCGCCAGGTCGGAGGCAGGAGCCAGGTCAGTCGCAGCCGTAGCTGGCCAGCACGGGCGCGTGGTCGCTCGGCTTCGAGCCCTTCCGGGCGTTTCGATCGACGAGATCGAGCCTCGATCGCTCGGCGAGCGACGCCGACGACAGCACGTAGTCGATCCGCATCCCCTCTCGCTTGTGGAAATGACCGGCGGTGTAGTCGTAGTAGCTGTACAGCCCCGGGGCGTCGGCGTAGCGCTCCCGGAACGTGTCGACGAGACCCCAGGCGATGACCTCCCCCAGGGCGGCCCGCTCCTCCGGCGTCACGTGGGTAGCCCCTTCGAACTTGGCGGGATCCCACACGTCGAGATCGGTTGGGATGATGTTCCAGTCGCCGGCGACGATGACGTCGTCCGACGGGTCGCAGGTCTGTTCGAGGTGATTGCGCAATCGGCCAAGCCACGAGAGCTTGTAGTAGTAGTGCTCGTGGCCCACGGCCCGTCCGTTCGGGACATAGACGCTGTGGACGCGAACACCGTCGCAGGTGGCCGACAGGAGCCGGGCGTCCTGGTCGGCATCGATCCCGTCGGCGAAGCCGAAGACCGTGTCTTCCACCCCCACCCGGGACAGGATGGCGACGCCGTTCCATTGTCCTTGACCGTGATGGACCGACTCGTACCCGAGCGCGCTGAACGCCAGCGCAGGGAACGCCGGGTCGGACAGCTTCGTCTCCTGGAGACAGACGACGTCCGGCTGGGTCTGGGCGAGCCAGTCCTCGACCCGGGGCAGCCGGGCTTTGAGCGAGTTCACGTTCCACGTGGCGACCAACACCCATCCGACCCTACTGCCGCAGGTACCGGCGTTGACACGGAGGACGGCTGGTCGGAGGGGCGCCCGGGATCGGTTGCCGGTTCTACGCTTGTGACGATGACCGGAGCGGTTCGGAGCCAGTCGGTGACGGCGTGGAACGACTACATCTGCCCCTGGGCCTATGCGGCCAGACCTCGCACCGAGTGGCTGCGGGCCAAGGGAGCCGAGGTCGAGCTCCGGTTCTACGAGCTCCATCCGGAGATCGGGCCAACCGGTCGGCCCCTCCGTCCCGGTGGACGCCTCGACCGGGTCTACGATCACATCGCCGAGGAGTGCGCGACCGCCGGTCTGGACTTCACGAAGCCGACCAGGACCCCCAACAGTCGGTACTGCCTGGAGACCATGGAGGTCGTAGGCCGCGATCATCCCGACGCGCTTCTGACCATCGATGAGGCGATCGCCCGGGCCCAGTGGGTGGAGGGCAGGGCACTCGACGATCGCCGCGTCGTCGGCTCGATCGTGGCCGAGGTCCTGGGCCGGCGATCGGCCGCCCGGGTAGCGGAGCTGGTGTCGGACGGTCAGGGCGATGCGCTCCTCACCGCGTCTCGGAACGCTGCGCTCGAGGTGGGGGTCACGGCGACCCCCGGCTGGCGCATCGGCGAGCTGACGATTACCGGGCTTCATCCCAGCGAGCAGTTCCAGCGCTGGGCCAGCCGGATCCTCGGACTGCAGTGATCCCAGGCCGGCATCGGTGGAGCACCGGCCGCCCCACTGCCAGTCGGACGGCGGCCAGCAGCTAGGCTCAACGGATGAGGGCCTGGCGATTCTAAGGGTCAGGTCAACGCCACCTGCAGGAAGAACCACCGTGAGCGCGAACGAAGGCCCCGCCCCCGCCGGACCGAACTCTTGGCTGATCGACGAGCTCTATAGCCAGTATCAGGGCGACCCGCGCTCGGTCCCCGACGAGTGGCGTGCCGAGTTCGAACGGCGCCAGGCCGGCGAGCACCCCAACGGCGGTTCACCGGCCGCGCCAACAACCTCGACGCCACCACCACCCGTCACCGCCGTGATCCCCGAACCCGCCACGCCACCACCACCCGTCACCGCCGCACCGGCCCGAACCTCTGCGCCCGCGCCAGCAACGCCGCCTGCTGTCGCTGCGCCGCCGACTGCTACGCAAGCTCCGGCGCCCCCGGCCGCCTCCCACCCCCCATTGGCAACGGCAACGCCGCCGGCTCCGCCACCCGCCGTGCCCACCAACAGCTCGACCGCCCCGGCCGCGCCGGCCACGACTGCGCTTCCCGAGCCCGAGCCCGGCGAGCCGATCCGGGGGGTTGCGGCTCGGATCGCAGCCAACATGGAGGCCAGCCTCGAGGTCCCAACGGCCACGAGCTTCCGGGCGATCCCGGCGAAACTACTCGAGATCAACCGCCAGGTCCTCAACAATCACCTCCGCCGAGTGCGGGGCGGCAAGGTCAGCTTCACCCACCTGATCGGCTATGCGGTGGTCCGGGCGATCAGCTCGACCGTGCCGAACCTGAACAACGCGTTCGTCACCGACGCCGATGGCAAGCCCCGGCTCGTCCGCAACGAGCAGGTCGCCCTCGGCATCGCCGTCGACCAGGAGAAGGCCGACGGGACGCGCTCCTTGATCGTCCCGGTGATCAAGGACGCCGAGTCGATGACGTTCGCGCAGTTCGTCGACGCCTACGAGGAGCTGATCGCCAAGGTGCGGGCCAACAAGCTCTCGATCGACGACCTGACCGGGGCGACGGTCACGCTGACCAACCCGGGGACGATCGGCACCATCCAATCGGTGCCGCGCCTCATGCCCGGGCAGGGAGCGATCATCGGGGTCGGTGCGATCGGCTACCCGGCCGAGTACCAGGCCGCCGATCCCCGCGTCGTCGCCCAGCTCGGGATCTCGAAGATCATCAGCGTGTCCTCGACCTACGACCACCGGATCATTCAGGGGGCCGAGTCGGGGTTGTTCTTGAAGAAGGTCCACGAGCTGCTCCTCGGCGAGGACGACTTCTACACCTCGGCCTTCGAGGACATGGGCGTGCCCTACGAAGCGGTCCAGTGGCGCAGTGACCGCGGCGCCACCGACGAGCACGACTCGATCGACGGAGCCGTTGCCAAGCAGATGGCGGTCAGTACCTTGATCAACCAGTACCGGGTCCGGGGCCACCTGATCGCCAACACGAACCCGCTGGCCGAGACCACGTCGAAGGGGCATCCCGAGCTCGACCCTGCCACCTACGGCCTGACGATCTGGGATCTCGATCGTGAGTTCCTCACCGGCCACAAGGACGGCATCTACGCCGCCGTCGGCGGGATTGCTCAGCGCATGAGGCTCGGCGACATCCTCGGCGTGCTGCGCGATGCGTACTCCCGGACGATCGGGGTGGAGTACATGCACATCGCCGATCCCGAGGAGAAGCGGTGGATGCAGGAGCAGCTCGAGGGCCCTGCACCGACCTTCGACCGTGACGCCCAGCACCACATCCTCGAGCGGTTGAGCGCAGCGGAGGCGATCGAGAAGTTCCTCGCGACGCGCTACGTCGGCCAGAAGCGCTTCGGGCTCGAGGGGGCGGAGAGCGCGATCCCCACCCTCGACGCGATCCTGTCGGCCGCGGCCGACTGCAACCTCGACCGCTCGGTGATCGGCATGGCCCACCGCGGCCGGCTGAACGTGCTCGTCAATATACTCGGCAAGCACTACACCGACTTGTTCACGGAGTTCGAGGGGGCGGTCGACGAGGATGACATCCAGGGCTCGGGTGATGTGAAGTACCACCTCGGGTTCCAGGGCAAGCACACGAGCCCGAGCGGTGCCGTCATCGACATCGAGCTAGCGGCCAACCCGTCGCACCTCGAAGCGGTCGACCCGGTCGTGGTCGGCATGTCGAGGGCCTACATGGATCAGAGCGACCACGGCGATTACCCGGTGCTCCCGATCCTGCTTCACGGCGACGCGGCGTTCGCCGGACAAGGCGTGGTGAGCGAGACCCTCAACCTGTCGCAGATCCACGGGTACAAGGTCGGTGGCACGGTCCACCTCGTCATCAACAACCAGCTCGGCTACACGACCGCACCCCACCAGTCGCGCTCCTCGGAATACTCGACCGATGTGGCGAAGGCGGTGCAGGCGCCGATCTTCCACGTCAACGCCGACGATCCGGAGGCCTGCGTACGGGTCGCCGAGCTGGCCGTCGCCTACCGGCAGCGCTTCAACAAGGATGTCGTCATCGACCTGATCGGCTACCGCCGCCACGGTCACAACGAGAGCGACGACCCGAGCTACACGCAACCGCTGATGTACCGGAAGATCGCCGACCGGCCCTCGGCCCGCACGATCTACACCCAGACCTTGATCGATCGGGGTGACATCACCGTCGAGGAGGCGGAGCGAGCGCTCGCCTACTTCCAGTCGATCCTGCAGAAGGCGCTCGACGACACCCGCGAGTCGGCTCCGCCCGCTGGCATCAGGGCCAAGCCGGCTCCGCCTCCGATCGGTGTGCTCCCACACGTGCAGACCGGTGTGCGACGAGAGGTGCTCGATCGGATCTACGAAGCGCTGACCACGCAGCCCGACGGCTTCACGGTCCACCCGAAGCTGGCCCGCCAGTTCGAGGCCCGCGACGAGCTGTGGGCCGAAGGCCAGGTCGACTGGGCGATGGCGGAGGCCTTCGCCTGGGGCTCCCTGCTCGACGAAGGGGTGTCGGTGCGACTCGCTGGTCAGGACTCCCGGCGGGGAACGTTCGCCCATCGTCACGCCACGCTGCTCGACTACGAGACCGGCGAGGAGTACACGCCGCTGTCGGCCCTCACCGGTCCGAACACCGAGTTCTGGATCTATGACTCGACCCTGTCGGAGTACGCCGCGCTCGGCTTCGAGTACGGCTACTCGATCGCCAACCCTGATGCACTGGTGATGTGGGAGGCCCAGTTCGGCGACTTCGTGAACGGGGCCCAGATCATCATCGATCAGTATCTCGTCGCGGCCGAGGACAAGTGGAGGGAGAGCACCGGTCTGGTGATGCTCCTCCCCCACGGCTACGAAGGGCAGGGGCCCGAGCACTCCTCCGCTCGACTCGAGCGGTTCTTGCTCCTTTGCGCCGAGGACAACATCCAGGTCGCCAACGTGACGACCTCGGCACAGTTCTTCCACCTGATCCGGCGTCAGATGATGCGCAACATTCGCAAACCCCTCGTCGTGCTCACCCCGAAGTCCGGGCTCCGGGCGAAGACCACGCGGTCACCGATCGAGGCGTTCACGCTCGGCTCGTTCGAGGAGGTCGTCAACGACGACGGCATCGACAAACCGGAGCTCGTCGAGCGTGTGGTACTCGGCTCGGGCAAGGTGACCACCGAGGCGATCGCCCATCGCGACGAGATCGGAGCCACGGCGGCCGCCGTCGTTCGGGTCGAGCAGCTGTATCCGTGGCCGTATCAGGCGGTGGCCAAGTCGGTCGCCCGCTACCCGAACGCGAGGGAGATCGTCTGGCTCCAAGAGGAGCCCGAGAACATGGGAGCATGGAACGCGGTCAAGGGTCGGCTCTACGAGGCCCACGAGCACAGCCACCAGATTCGGAGGGTGAGCCGGGCGGAGTCTGGCAGCTCGGCGACCGGCTCGAACGCCATCCACCGTCAGGAGCAGGAGGAACTGCTCAACCGAGCGTTCGGCGCACTGGGCCAGGGCTGAGTCGGGCCGGCGACCGGTCGCCGCCGGCTCCCGTCAGGAGACCAGTTCGAGATCGATGAGCGCGCCGAGCTCGGCCAATGCTTGCTCCGGTTCGACGACCTTGATCGTCGTGATGCCCATGGCCCGGGCTGGTTTCAGGTTGATGCCGAGATCGTCGAGGAACACCGCGGCGGTCGGCACAACACCGAGGGCGATGAGGGCCCGGCGGTAGAACTCGGGCTCAGGCTTGCGGATCCCGACCACCGACGACTCGGTGACGTGATCGAACAGGGCCATCACCTCAGCGGTGTCGCGGCGGGGAGCGTCGGACGACGATCGGAAGTTGTTGGTGAGACACGCGGTAGCGAACCCGGCCGACTTGATGCGGCGGATCGCCTCGACCATCACCGGCCGGACCTCACCCGACAGCAGCCCGAGCACCGCCCGTCCGTCGACTCGATGACCGCGGTCGCGGGCCTCGGCTTCGAACAGCTCGGCGAAGGTGTCGGTGTCGACGTCACTCCGCTCGAGCTTCGCCCACGCGTTGTCGTCCGGGTTCGTGGAGTTGATGTCGCGCAGCAGTCCGTAGGGGAGACCGTTGGCCGATTCGTAGTGTGAGAAGGCCTCGAACGGGCTCGTCGTCACCACACCGCCGAAGTCGAACAGAACTGCTTTGATCACAAATCCGATAATATTGCCGACCTCCAACTCGACACGAGCGAGCGCGGCCGGCATCTGATCGCCGGCAGGTCTGACTGGGAAGCCATGGCACCAACCGATCGACATCTGGTAGTGGATGGGTCGAACATAGCAACCGAAGGTCGGACACTCCCCAGCCTCGCTCAGCTCGACGAGGCGGTACGGGCCATCACGAGCGAGCACACCTTCGACTCGGTCACCGTGATCGTCGACGCCACGTTCGCCCACCGGATCGACGACGCCGAACGCGACGAGTTCGAAGCAGCTGTGCTCGCTGGCGAGATCGTCACCCCGCCGGCCGGGGCGATAGGCCGGGGGGATGCGTTCATCCTCCAGGTGGCCGAGAAGGTCGGAGCGGTCGTCTTCTCGAACGACTCATTCCAGGAGTTCCACGGTGAGCACGAGTGGCTCTTCGAGCAGGGTCGACTCGTCGGCGGCAAGCCGATCGAGGGCGTTGGCTGGGTGTTCGTCGAGCGAGCACCAGTCCGGGGCCCGACCAGTCGGCGCTCGGTTCGAGAGGCTGGCGGTCGGTCGGGTGCTCGAGGATCGCGCAAGACGGTGACGCGGAGGGCCAAGGCGACCGGCCCAACACCGAAGCCGACCAAAGCCACGCCCCCGCCAGCGAAGAAGGCGGCCCGCGGCTCCCGACCCTCGGCGACCAAAGCGGCGACGCCGGCTCCCGCCACTCCGACCGCCCAGACGCGCAAAGCAAGCAGCGGCCGCAAGACAGGCCCGGCGGAGCCATCGGAGGCCAAGGCGACGAAGAGCGCGACGCGGAAGAGTCCCGAGCCCTTGAACGACCCTCGCACCTTCGTCAGCTTCGTCTCTCGATACTCGATCGGCGACGAGGTCGAGGCGACCGTCGAGCACTTCTCGTCGCACGGCTGTTACCTGCGGGCGGCCGACGCCCAGTGCTACCTTCCATCGCGAGCGATGGGCGATCCTGCCCCTTCCCGGGCGCGCGACGTGGTGTCGCGGGGTCAAACAGTGATCGTGAAGGTCGAGTCAATCGATTCCGACCGACGCGGCATCAACGTCGAGTTGGTGCGCGTCGTCCCTAGGGACGACCGACAGACAAGCAAGAGGAAAGAGGCAATCCGAGATTCGGGGGCGACCACGAATCGCAAGAGGAATCCCGCCAAGACCCCTGGAGGGGACCGCACCGTCGTCGACGGCGAGGACTCCGAAGAGGGGGATCTCACAAGGAGCACTAGCAACGTGGCTACACCGAAGCCGACTGCCGCCAATCGGGGCACCAAGGCGACCAAGCGACCGGCAGCGAAGAAACGCACGGCGAAGAAGCCGGCGACGGCAACGTCATCAGCTCGCGTGAAGCGGGCGACGGCTCGCAAGTCCGCCGCCGAGAAGTCAGCAGCGAAGACCACCAAGAAGGCCCCGGCGAAGAAGACCACGGCTAAGAAGGCCACGGCCAAGAAGTCGACGGCCAAGAAGACCACGGCCAAGAAGACCACGGCCAAGAAGACCCCGGCCAAGAAGGCTGCGGCGAAGACGACCACAGCCAAGAAGTCGACGGCCAAGAAGACCACGGCCAAGCAGACCACTAAGAAGGCTGCGGCGAAGACGACCACAGCCAAGAAGTCGACGGCCAAGAAGTCGACGAAGAAGACCACGGCCAAGAAGACCACAGCCAAGCGCTGAACAGCTGACGGCGAGACCGTCGCAGCCTGAAGACCCCGGCCCTTGGCCGGGGTCTCGGTCGTTCCGCGGCTGCTGCCCGCCGGCGCTCGCCGGCGCGCGGTCACGCCCGTTTTTCGTCCTCGGCGTCCCGAAGGCCGGGAGGAGGGTCGTATCGTGGCGGACGATATGGCTCAGTTCATCTACACCATGCACAAGGTCGGACGGTTCCATCCGCCGGACCGGCAGGTCCTGGAGAACATCTCCCTGTCGTTCTACCCCGGAGCGAAGATCGGCGTACTCGGCGCCAACGGCGCCGGCAAGTCGTCGCTGCTGAAGATCATGGCCGGAATCGACGACGGCCATACCGGTGACGCTCGTCTCACGCCTGGCTTCACCGTCGGCTATCTCGAGCAGGAACCGCAGCTCGACCCCAGCAAGGACGTTCAGGGCAACGTGATGGACGGCGCCGGCGACACCGTTCAGCTTCTCGCCGACTACGACGAGGTGCTCGCCGGCTGGTCGGATCCCGACGCCGACTACGAGAAGCTCGGCGCCCGCCAGGCCGAGCTGGAGGACAAGATCGAGGCCGCCGGGGCATGGGACCTGCAGCGGACCATCGAGATTGCCATGGAGGCCTTGCGGCTACCCCCGAAGGACGGAGGTGTCGAGCACCTTTCGGGCGGCGAGAAACGGCGGGTGGCGTTGTGCCGGCTGTTGCTCTCGAAGCCCGACCTGTTGCTGCTGGACGAGCCGACCAACCATCTCGATGCCGAGTCGGTGGCATGGCTCGAGCGCCATCTCTCGGAGTACCAGGGCACCGTCGTGGCGATCACCCACGACCGCTACTTCCTCGACAACGTCGCCCGTTGGATCCTGGAGCTCGATCGCGGCAGGGGCATTCCGTTCGAGGGCAACTACTCGAGCTGGCTCGAGCAGAAACACGCCCGCCTCGACCAGGAGGAACGAGCGCAGGCCGCTCGCCGCAGGACGCTGGCCCGGGAGCTCGAGTGGGTCCGGATGGCCCCGAAGGCCCGTCAAGCCAAGGGGCGGGCCCGGCTCTCCGCCTACGAGAGCCTTCAGGCCGAGGCCGAGGAGTACGACCCGGCGAGCGAGAAGGTGCAGATCCACATCCCGCCCGGACAGAGGCTCGGCGACCAGGTCATCGAGGTCGACCGCCTCCGGAAGGGCTTCGACGACAAGCTCCTGATCGAGGATCTGTCGTTCTCGCTCCCGCCAGCCGGCATCGTCGGCGTGATCGGTGGCAACGGGGCCGGCAAGACGACGTTGTTCAACATGCTCATCGCTACCGCCACCGGCGATGGCGAGCAGCCCGACAGCGGTTCCATCACCATCGGCTCGACTGTCGAGCTGGCCTACGTCGACCAGTCGAGAGAGGTCCTCGACCCCGACGAGACGGTCTACGAGTCGATCACCGAGGGCCACGACACGGTCCGGGTCGGCACCCGCGAGGTCAACAGCCGGGCCTATGTCGCATCGTTCAACTTCCGAGGGTCCGACCAGCAGAAGAAGGTCGGGGTGCTCTCGGGCGGTGAGCGGAACAGGGTCCACCTCGCCCGGGTGCTCAAGCGGGGCGGCAACGTGCTGTTGCTCGACGAGCCGACCAACGATCTCGACGTCGACACCTTGCGAGCCTCGAGGACGCCCT
>JAOTYQ010000610.1 GCA_029861725.1 Acidimicrobiia bacterium
GTTGCTTGGCGTCATCCTGTGCTGGGCCACTGGGGGCAGGTGGGCTGATATGCTATGTCGGCAGAACCGAACTGATCCCACTCTTCTCGGGTGAGGTTCCGCCCAGCGGCGCGGCAGCCGACTTCAGGCCAGGTGTCGATATCGAAGTTCCAGACCACGGCGTGTTGGTCGACTCTGGTGATGAGCTGCAAGGTGGGACCGACGTCGGCTCCATGGGTCACGATGCCGGGGTCATTGAGGAACGTGCCGATCTCGGTCTTCGACGCGATGTGGATAAGGCCGGGCTCTTGCTCCCGTACTGTCAGCAGGCACTCGCCGTCGGCGCTGATGTACAGGCCGATGCTGAGCACCTCGGCGGCCGACGCCCCGGCTGGAAGATCTCCGATCGGCCTCAGGCTCTCGGCGTCCCGCAGCGTGATCGAGCCTTCGAGGTTCCGGGTCACGATCGTCTCGTCCGCCGGGAGGGAGCGTGCGGTGACCGCGCCGCCGTCGTCTTTGGGTGCGATGGTGCCGAGTAGGTTCCAGCCCTCGACCTCGTACATGAGCACTGGAACAGCCGACCATCCGATGTCACACCAGGACGGGCACCAATGGAATATGCTGCCGTCGCCGCGGCCTGGGGACGGGAGGCCGTTGCCGATGTTCCGATCCTCGATCTCGAACGTCTCGCCGAGCTCGGCTACCGGGTGGCCGACGCTTCATAGCCGAGCTGTGGCGCCTTGTTCGCCGGATGGAGGGCGCTCGATCGGCCTGACGACCCAGCAGGGAACGCCGCCAATGCCCTCCAGGTGCCGTGGGAGATGCGGGGCGGAGCACACCTGAGCGCCGTTCCCGCTGCTGGTCTCACGCCCCACCACGCCATCATCTCGTTCACTGCCGACCCGGTGCGAGGTGGAGCGAGAGGAGCCGAGCGCTTCGGCTGGACCGCACCACGATCGGCTGATGGTGACCCCTTCGAAAGTACGTAGTGCGCCTCGGGGCACCTGACTACCGCACGATGGCGTCGGCCCTGAGCCGATTGATTTCGGTGGTGTCGTAACCGAGGAGTTCGGTCAGCACCTCGTCGGTGTGTTGGCCGAGCCCAGGGGCCGGCGTGTCGGCGTAGGCCGGGTTGAGCTGGGCCCCGAAGCGGGCCGGAAAGCCGGGGACGTCGAGCGGCCCCAGCATGGGATCGTCGACGGTGGTGATGGCCCCTCGCTCCCGATACCAGGGGTGAACCTCGGCCGCCGTGCCGACGTCGACGACGGGCCCGGCGGGGCATCGGTGCTCGCCCAGGTGCTCGAGCAGCGCCTCATCGGAGGGGAACGTCTGCATCCACGTCTCAACGGCCTCCACCAACTCCTCCTCGTTGGCCAACCGGCCGGCCCGGTCGACGAACCGGGCGTCGGTCTCGATCCCTGAGCCGGCGACCGCTTCTCGGAAGCGGTCCCACTGCGGCTCGGCGAGGTGGATCACCACGTGACCGTTTGGCCCCTGGTAGCAACCGGAGGGCGGGCTGGTTCCGTACCGCCGACCCCGGCGAACCTGGAGATGATCCGGTCCAAGGGCGCTGGGAATCTGCACGGCCAAAGCCTGCATGTGGAGCACTGGCTCGACGAGGTTGACGTCGATGTGTTGCCCCTCACCGGTCCGAACCAGGTGGAACAAGGCATGGCCGACCGCCCCGAACACCATCATGCCGGCCGCGCAGTCCGAGATCGGGATACCGGCGGGCATCGGCGGACCGTCGAGCTCACCGGTCAGATGGACTACGCCCGAGTAGGCCTGGCCGACGATGTCGTAACCGGGGAGATGGGACAGGCTGTTGCCCTTCCCGAAGGCCGAGATCGAGGCCATGATCAACGCTGGATGGTCGGCGCGGAGCGACTCGTAGTCGAGGCCGCGCTTCTCCAGCACCCCCGGCCCGAAGTTCTCGACCACCACGTCACAAGCTGCGATGAGATCCCGGATCAGCCGGTGGCCGGCCACCTCGGCGAGGTCGACACAGATGCTCCGCTTGCCCCGGTTCTGCTGAACGAAGAAAGCACTGCGATCGTCTCGTACGGCCGGGACCCAGCGGGTTGGGTCGCCACCGGGGGCAGGCTCGACCTTGATGACGTCGGCCCCCAGCCCGGCCAGCAGTTGAGTGGCGCTCGGGCCCGACAGGTACTGGGTCAGGTCGAGCACCCTGATCCCGGACAGCATCGTCGGCTCTGCGGTCATGGCCTCCAGCCTCGACCAAGGTTCTGCGTGTCGTCGAGCCGGGCTCAGTCCTCGTTCGATCGCCACCGAATCCGCTCCGGACCGGCACCGCCACTAGGGTCCGCCTCCATGAACGGGGGGTCCGGCGACCAACTGACCCGGGGGGAGCTCTCGGCCTACGCCATATCGGTACTGGTGGCGGGAGCGTCGACGGCTTTGGTCATGGTCAACCTCGGTGTTGGGGGCCCGGTGGTCGTGGCGGCCGCCGTCTTCGTGATGTCGGGGACTGCCACCCTGGCCTTCCTCGGCGTTGTGGATGCCGGGGGCACGTTGACCACCGGCTTCGCCGCTGCATTGTTGGTCGCCGCCCGATTCGGCCTGATCGGCATACCGCTCTCGCAGCGATTCAAGGGGCGGCCTCTGTGGGAACGGCTGCTCGTCGCCTTTCCGGTGCTCGACGCAGCAGCCGCCATGTGCTTTCGAGAGGACGACTTTGTCGCCGGCCGGCGGAGCTACATCCGAACCGCTCGGGTGAGCTACGGCATGTGGGTTGGCGGCATCGTCCTCGGAGTTCTGTTGGGCTCGCTCATTCCCGACCCTCGCGCCCTCGGCATGGATGTAGCCTTCCCCGCCCTGCTCTTGGCCACAGCCGGCACGGTGGCCCGCAAGTCGAAGCGGATGGCGACGACGGGCATACTGGCGGCGAGCATCGCCGTGGTCACCACGCCGTTCACCCCCGCTGGCCTACCAGTGCTGTTGGCCGTGCTCGCTTCGGCCATCGGCCTGTGGGCGACGCCCGAGGCCGAGGTCCGGACGTCGTGACGGGAAAGGTGGTCGCCGCCCTTGCGGCGTGCGTCTACGCCCTTCGGGTCACCGGCTTCTTCTTCGGAGACGCCCTTCTTCGAGGGAGGATCCGCCAGGTCATCGAGTACCTCCCCATGGCCATCATCGCCGGGGTGCTGACCCTGACCACGTTCAGCACCGCCGGTGAGCTCACGCTGGACGCCAGGGCTCCGGGGATGGCGGTTGCCGCCGTCGCGGTGTGGTTGAAGGCGCCGCTGGCAGTGGTGATCGTCCTGGCCGCCACGACCACCGCGCTGGTCAGGACCCTTTGAGCGCACTCGAGCCGTGTTGGCCGCAGATCGAGCTGGTGACGGTGGGCCACGGCCGAGGAGGCAACTGATGGCACGGACAACCTTGATGAGCTGAAGAACCGTCGATTGGCAGCAATGTCCATGCTGAACGGGCCGAGTTCGACGAGGCCTACGATGCCGCCCGTCTCGCTCTAGATGTCGGAAAGCAGATCCGCGACGCCCGGGAAGAGGCTGGGTTGAGCCAGTGAGAGCTCGCAACGAAGATGGGCACGAGCCAAGCTGCAATTGCTCGTCTCGAGTCGGGTGGGGTCGGCGCCACTCTCACCACCCTGCATCGTGTTACCGCTGCGCTTGGGCGCCGGATCACGGTGGAGCTGTCAGCAGCGAGCCGACGCGCCATCGCGCGGTGCCACCCAAGACACAGGAGCCCAACTGGTAGCCCCAGTGCCCGAGCTTCGGCATCCTTGAGCGAACAACCACGGACTCCTCGTCTCGGGTCTCCCCAGGCGAGCGCACGTCTACGACC